>CAIJFC010000366.1 GCA_903819815.1 uncultured Bacteroidota bacterium | reverse complement strand
ATTTGATATTAAAAAAAAGCACATCATGAAGTTCATCAAGTTTTGTTCTACGAGTAGTGTTTAAAATATCACCTAGAATAAAATTATCAACATCTAAATAAGTACCAATAGATTTGATGAGCTCAATATCATTTAAACCATGAATATTCAACCAATTTATCCTTGTTAAATCAAGGGTTTCAGGGAATTTAGTACTATTAAAATCAGGATATTCCGTCAAATCTGCGTCGTCATAAACAAATAACTGCATTTGAGTTGACATGTCTTTATGAACTCCTGTATATTCCAAAATTGAAGGTTGAACTTTTCTACCTTTTTTATATTTAATTTTTCTCACAATGTCTAATTTTGTCTAAATTTAAGAATAATTCCAAAATTCAGACTATTTTTACTAAAAATCATTTTATGAAAGTATTAATTATCAATATAAAAGAACTTATACAAGTTCGTGATATAGGCATTTTAAAAGTATCAGGGAAAGAAATGAATGAACTCCCGACTATTAAAAATGCCTATTTATTGATTGAAGATGATCTAATTGCTGATTATGGCGAAATGAAGAATTGCCCTTCGATAAAGGTTGATTCAACCATTGATTCAAAAGGTAAAATGGTACTTCCTACGTGGTGTGATAGCCACACTCACATTGTATATGCTGGAAATCGCGAACAAGAATTTGTTGATCGAATAAACGGAATGACCTATGAGGAAATTGCAAATCGAGGGGGTGGAATACTTAATTCTGCAACTAAATTAAAGGAAACTTCTGAAGAAGAACTTTACAATCAGTCCAAAAACCGATTGGAGCAGGTTATGAAAATGGGAACTGGAGCTGTCGAAATAAAATCGGGCTATGGATTAACTGTTGAAGGAGAATTAAAAATGTTACGGGTAATTCAAAAATTAAAATCCAATTATCCAATAGAAATTAAAGCTACATTCCTCGGCGCGCATGCTTTTCCAAAAGAATATAAGGAAAATCACCAAGGGTATATTGATAGTATAATTAATGAAATGCTTCCCGCAATTTCAAATGAAAAAATAGCTGATTTTATTGACGTTTTTTGTGAATCAGGTTATTTTTCTGTTTCAGAAACAGAGCAAATTATGGAAGCTGGAAATAAATTTGGTCTTAAATCCAAAATACATGTCAATCAATTTAACGCCATTGGTGGAGTAAATGCAGCGGTTAAAAACAATGCTCTTTCTGTGGATCATCTTGAAATTATGAATAATGACGATATTGAAATACTAAAAAACACGGATACTATGCCCGTTGCATTACCCACTTGCTCTTATTTTTTAGGAATTCCCTATGCACCTGCGCGAAAAATGATTGAAGCTGGACTTTCCTTGGCATTAGCTTCTGATTTTAATCCTGGGTCAAGTCCATCAGGAAACATGAATTTTGTAGTTGCAACAGCCTGTATAAAAATGAAAATGACTCCTGAAGAAGCGATAAATGCAGCCACCATAAACGGTGCTTATGCAATGGATATTTCAAAAACACATGGTAGTATTACTATTGGGAAAAAAGCCAATATAATTATCACCAAACCTTTAAATTCAATATATGAATTGCCTTACGCTTTTGGTAGCAACTTAATTGATACAGTAATTATAGAAGGAGAAATTGTAAAATAAAAAAGGGATTTGTAGTAACAAATCCCTTTTTAAAATTATAAAAAATAAATTATTTCAAGGTGAAATTGGTAGTAGAAACCAATTGACCGTTATCAAAAACATTTACAAAAAATGTTCCTTTAACTAATTTTTCAGCGGATACATTTTTAACTAAATCTATAGTTTTATTATCGTACTTAACATTTGCAATAAAACTATACGTTAATGTTTTATCAGAAAAACGCTCCGTTTGACTTTCTCCCATAACATTGTTTTTACTGTCTATTACTTGAACATAGTATTTTCTATCTCCCGATTTAGCAATAGAATTTTCAGCAATTGTAAAACTCACTTTTAAAACATCTGCACGACTTGCTTTATCAGTTGCAATTTCTTTACCCGAACTTCTAACTATAAAAGCCGAAGTTTTTAAATTTACTATTGCCAATTTAGAACCTTTTTCAACAGTTTTAGTTAAGTTTTCATTTTGCCCTGAAAGATCTTTATTTGATTTTTTTGATTCGTCAAGTACCACAATAGTACTATCACGTTGAACTTTAAGCACGGTATTGTCTTTCTTTAAAGCTTCATTTTCAACAACTAGACCTTTCATTTTTGATTCTAATGCCAAATATTGTTTTTTATATTTTGCCATAGAAGCTACATCACCATTTGATTTTTTTAAGTTAGCCATTAAAGCAACCACTTTTTCTCTTTCTGCAATTAATTCGTCAGACATAGTCGTGTTTTCGGCAATTGCTGCATCATAAGTAGTTTTTAAATCTTTTAAATCTTTCATTACCTGGTCTTTTTCAGATAAAGTAGTAGTTAATTTAGTTTCTGTAAAATTGACATCGGTTGTCAATTTGTAAATGTATACTAAGCTTAAAGCAAATAATACAGACAAGACAATAATCAATGATTTAAGACTAGAATTGTTTTTTTGATTTTCCATAATGAATATAATTTTTTACGAAAATAATAATTTATATTCTAACAACGTAAGTAATTAAAATATATTATTTTTGGTAAAACAAAATAAGGTATGGAAAAATTGGTTCCCTTCACAATAAATGACCTTGCAAAAGTGACCAACTTCAGATCTGGAGAAGTGAAATTTGGTGAGAAAATGTTAACTGTGCCAAAAAATACTGACGCAAGTGCTTTTTTATATTCTTGCGAAGCAAAATATGTGTTATTTGGAATTCCAGAAGATATTGGCGTTAGAGCTAATTATGGGCGGACTGGAGCGGCATCTGCATGGGAAAGCGCCATAAACGGTATTGCTAATATTCAACACAATCGTTTTTGTAAAGGAAGTCAACTATTAGTATTAGGCCAATTAAATGTAAGTGAAGAAATGATCGAAAGTCAGCATTTAGATTATAATTCTGATACTGATAGAAAGCGTTTAAACCAATTGGTACATAAAATAGATAAAGAAGTTTCTCATATCGTTTGTAAAATTATTAAAGCGGGTAAAATTCCAATAATAATTGGCGGAGGCCACAACAATGCCTACGGAAACATAAAGGGTTCTGCCCTAGCCTATGGAAAGCCGGTAAATGCAATTAATTTTGATGCCCATTCTGATTTTAGAATTCTTGAAGGAAGACATAGTGGAAATGGTTTTTCCTATGCTTACGAGGAAGGATTTTTAAACCGATATTTTATTTTTGGATTGCATGAAAATTATACTTCCAAAAGTGTTTTAGATTCATTGAAGAAAATTGACGATCGAGTGAAATTTAATACTTATGATGAAATTCAAATTAGAAAACAGAAAAAGTTTGAAACTGAAATGAATAACGCTTTAGAATTCATCAAAGAAGATCGTTTTGGAATAGAAATTGACCTTGATGCAATTCCAAATATTGCCAGTAGCGCCATGACTTTAAGTGGGTTTTCAATTGAAAAATTACGACAATTTATTTACTATTTTGGAAACAATCAAAATGCAGCATATTTACATATTTGTGAAGGTGCACCAGATTTAGGAGAAGAAAAAAACAATCATCTTATTGGAAAATTAATCGGTTATCTTGTCACCGACTTCGTAAAAGCCAATTATGAAAACCCTTTAAAAAATCAATAAGCTTCAATGATCTGCGAGATTTAATTCATAAAAACTTGATTTCATTAATATAACCTATCTTTGCGAAGAATTTAAGTAATTACTACTGAATTCTAAATATCAAAAATATGTTATTCGAAGATTTATCACTTTCAAAAAGTATCCAAAAAGCCGTATTTGAATTAGGCTATATAGAAGCAACTCCTATTCAAGAACAAGCAATTCCTATAGTTTTATCTGGGAAAGACATTATTGGATGTGCGCAAACTGGTACCGGAAAGACGGCTGCATTTGCCATTCCAATAATTCATCAATTACACCGAATAGTAGGTTCGTCAAAAAAAGCAAAACAAATTAGGGCTTTAGTAGTAACTCCTACCCGGGAATTGGCGGTTCAAATAGGTCAAAATTTTGATGCTTATTCAAAATATACCAACATTAACCAATTGACACTATTTGGAGGTGTCTCTCAAAATCCGCAAGTAGATAGTCTAAAATGCGGTGTAGATGTTTTAATAGCAACCCCAGGGCGTTTATTGGATTTACACAAACAAGGATTCATCGATTTAGATCATTTACATACCTTGGTTCTTGACGAGGCCGATCAGATGCTAGACATGGGATTTGTAAATGATGTAAAGAAAATTGTAAAATTAACTCCTAAAAACAGACAAACCTTATTATTTTCGGCTACCATGCCAATAGCAATTCGAGAATTAGCCGAAATGTTTCTTCAAGATCCAGCTACCGTTTCTGTTTCTCCAGTCTCATCAACTGCAGAAAACGTTGAACAACGTGTTTACTTTGTAGAAAAAACTGAAAAAAGAAACTTGTTGTATCATCTAATAAAAAATGAAAATTTATCGGATGTATTGGTTTTTTCTAGAACAAAACATGGAGCTGATAATGTGGTTAAAGCACTAAGAAAAAATAATATTGCCGCAGAAGCAATACATGGCGACAAATCTCAAAATGCACGTCAACGTGTTTTAGAAGCTTTTAAAAATAAAGAAGTGGGCGTTCTTGTAGCAACAGATATTGCAGCAAGAGGAATTGACATTGACCAATTACCATTTGTAATCAACTTTGATTTACCTAATATTCCCGAAACTTATGTTCATAGAATAGGAAGAACTGGAAGAGCTGGAAATGGTGGTGTTGCAATTTCATTTTGTGGTAAAGACGAACATCCGTATTGGAAAGACATTATGAAATTGATAAAAGTAGAGGTAAAAACAATTTCTGACCACCCGTATCCATGGCATAGTGGAAGTCCAGAAACAGCACCAGCAGTAGCTTCTCAAAAAAATTCAAACAGAAGTGGTGAAGCTAATAAATCTAGGAAATCAACCAATTCAAAACAAAATAAAAAACGCTGGTATTAATTTTCTTTTATTTTGCGAACATTTTCATTAATTTTTGCAGCTAATTCTTGGATTTTGAAAGGTTTTACAAAAATTTCATCAATACCTGACTCGATTGCTTGTAATTTAATTTCTTCATAAGAATAAGCTGTTAAAGCGAATACTGGAGTTGCTGTGTTAACTTGTCTGAATTTTTTGGTTATTTCAAAACCAGATATATCCGGAAGGCTAATATCTGTTATTATTAAATCGTAAGTCGATTTTTTAAGTAATTCTAGGGCATCCAAACCATTTTCAACAATTTCTACATTACAATTCAATTTCTTTAATGATTTTAGTGTAACCAATTGATTGATCTTATTGTCTTCAATTAAAAGTACATTTATAGTATTTAATAAATGATGGTCTACATTATTTGAAACTAATTTAGGTAAATTATCGCATCTATTTTTGAATTTTAAAGTAAAAGTAAACCTACATCCTTTTCCTAAATCACTTTCAATTTCAATTTTACTGCCAAACATTTCAATTAAATTATGCACAATTGAAAGTCCGATTCCAGATCCTTGATAGTAAATATTTTTGTTTTTAATTTGCACAAAATTATCAAATATTATTTTTTGATTTTCAGGTGCAATTCCAATTCCAGTATCTTTAACTTCAAATTTTAAGTAGGAATGATCATCGACATTTTTAATTAAATTAATTTTTAAAATCACCTCGCCTTCCTTAGTAAATTTTAATGAATTATCTAATAAATTTATCAGTATTTGAGCCAATCGACTACTATCTCCAATTAATTGTTTTGGAATATTTGGGTCTAAATCAAAAATAATTTTATTTCTATTTTTATTATAAAAAATATTTGAAGAACTAAAAATAGAATCAATCTCATCAAAAATATTAAATTCATTTTCTTCTAATAATATCACTCTACTTTCAAATTTACTTAACTGAAGTACATCGTTAACCAATGATAATAAGTAATTTGAGGAAAAAGTAAGTGATTTCATATAATCACTTTTGGCCAATTTTGGATTTTCGTCTTTGATAATATCAATAATTCCTATTACACCATATAAAGGGGTTCTAAGTTCATGACTTATTGTAGAAATAAATTGAGATTTTAAAGTAAGTAACTCCTCTGTTCTTTCTTTAGCCAATTTTATATCTCTATTATTATTAACTAAATATGAATTTACTTTTTGATTGAACAGGTAATTTTTATATAGCGATAACAATAGTAAAACCAGTATTATTGATAAAATAAATAACAAAATTGTAATCTTTTTATTTTTATTAATTAATTCTAATTGTTGTTTTTTTTCAAATTCAATATGACTTATTTGTCTTTTATATTCATTTAATACAGAAGCCATTCCGGATTTTTTTTCTACTTGGGAATGTTCATTCTCATATAATTTATCTTTTAAAGCACTGTATTTTTCCATGTATTCAAAGGCACTTGAAAAGTCCTTTTTCTTTTTATACATCTGAGCAATATCGTCATAAACTTCAGCAGCATTACTTTCTAAAAATTCAGTAGTATTTTCATTACAAAATTTCAAAGCCGTTTTATAGTATTTTTCCGATTTATTGAAATCATTTTTATACGAATAATAACTGCCTAAAAGTGAATTGTACATGATTTTTGATTCCAAATCATCTTGACTAACAATATATTTTTCAGCAATATTTAAAAAATCCATACCATTATAGTAATCTCCAACAGCAAAATAGGCAGAGGTAATATTTAAATTAGCATACATGATTTGATAATCATCATTCGATAAATTAACAAAATACAACGCTCTTTTATAATGGTAAATTCCTTTTTTATAATCTATTTTTTTAAAACAATAACAATTCGCTAAATTGGTGTGTATGGCATATTGCATGAAATTATTTGACGATTTATCTACATATTTCAAACCCTTTTGATAAAAAAAAATCGCTTTTTTATAATCTGAATATTGTTCTAAGTTCAAACCAATTAAATTGTATGCTCTGGCGGTTTGTTCAAAATCATCTATTTTTAATGCTTTTTCAAGTGCTGTTTTAGCTAATCCCATAGATTTATCACAGGCTAACTTACTAAGGTATTCGCCTGATTTTGCGATAATCGCTTTGATTTCTTTTTGCTGTGGGGTATCCGTTTGAGCAAAATGAAATTGCGAAATAAATAGTAAAAGCAGTAGTGATGTTTTTTTCATCATAATATAATCTCATTTAAAACACTAATATATAAAACCTTATTAAATAATGTTAAATCTGCAGTATTATATTTAAAAAAAGAGACCTAATTGGTCTCTTTTTTTTAGTTTCTTATTAATTTTCTATATTTTAATCGTTTTGGTGTTAAATCACCACCCAATCGTTTTTTCTTATTTTCTTCGTATTCCGAGAAACCACCTTCAAAATAGTAAACTTCAGAATTACCTTCAAATGCTAAAATATGGGTGCAAATTCTGTCCAAGAACCATCTGTCGTGAGAAATTACAACGGCACAACCAGCGAAATTCTCCAAACCTTCTTCTAATGCTCGAAGTGTATTGATATCCAAATCGTTGGTAGGCTCATCTAATAATAATACGTTTCCTTCTTCTTTCAAAGTCATTGCTAAATGCAAACGGTTTCTTTCTCCTCCAGATAACATGGAAACTTTCTTGTTTTGATCGCCTCCGCCAAAATTAAATCGGCTTAAATAAGCACGAGAATTTACTTGGCGTCCGCCCATCATGATTAATTCTTGACCGTCAGCAAAATTTTCCCAAATTGATTTATCTGGATTTATATTGGAATGCGCCTGATCGACATAAGCGATTTTCACCGTTTCACCAATTTTAAAATCTCCCGCATCTGATTTTTCTTCTCCCATTATCATTTTGAAAATAGTAGATTTACCAGCACCATTTGGACCAATAATACCAACAATTCCAGCTTGAGGAAGGGTGAAATTCAGGTTGTCATATAATAATTTATCCCCAAAAGATTTGGCAACACTATTGGCTTCAATAACATTGGTACCCAATCGAGGGCCATTAGGAATATAAATTTCTAAGTTCTCATCCAGTTGTTTTTGATCTTCATTTAAAAGTTTGTCGTAATTCTGTAAACGGGCTTTTTGTTTCGTTTGACGTCCTTTTGATCCTTGTCGAACCCAATCCAACTCGCGTTCTAAAGTTTTTCTACGTTTAGATGCTACTTTTTCTTCTTGAGCCATTCTCGTGGATTTTTGATCCAACCAAGAAGAATAATTCCCTTTCCAAGGAATTCCTTCTCCTCTATCCAATTCTAAAATCCAACCGGCAACATTATCCAAGAAATAACGGTCGTGAGTAACTGCAATTACGGTCCCAGAATATTGAGCTAAATGTTGCTCTAACCAAAGTACGCTTTCCGCATCCAAGTGATTCGTAGGCTCATCCAACAATAAAATATCCGGTTGTTTTAACAATAATCTACACAATGCTACTCGACGTCTTTCACCTCCTGATAAATTTTTAATTGGAGTATCCCCTTCAGGAGTTCGAAGTGCATCCATTGCAATTTCTAATTTGGTATCAATCTCCCAAGCACCAAGAGCATCAATTTTGTCTTGCAAATCGGCCTGGCGATCCATTAATTGTTGCATTTTATCAGCATCTTCATATACTTCAGGCAAACCAAAACTATCATTGATTTTGTTGAATTCATCTAAAACTGCCATGGTTTCAGCCACACCTTCTTTAACTATTTCTATAACAGTTTTCGAGTCATCTAAAATAGGTTCTTGCTCTAAATAGCCAACGGTGTATCCAGGTTGAAAAACGACATCACCTTGATAATTTTTATCCTCACCTGCTATAATTCTTAGTAAAGATGATTTTCCAGAACCATTAAGTCCTAGAATACCAATTTTAGCTCCATAAAAGAAACTTAAATAGATGATTTTTAATACGGGCGTATCACTGCTTGAGTAGGTTTTACTCAATTTTTGCATTGAAAATATTACTTTTTTATCGTCTGACAT
>CAIJFC010000365.1 GCA_903819815.1 uncultured Bacteroidota bacterium | reverse complement strand
TTAAATAATTAGATATTTTTTTAAAATCTCTAATGGTTACATTTAGAGATTAATTAAAATTAAAATACACATTAATCATGGCAAAGAAAACCGTAGCAACATTACAGACCGCTTCTAAAAGATTGTCAAAAGCGATCAAAATGGTTAAATCTCCTAAAACTGGAGCGTATACTTTCGTAGAATCAATTATGACTCCTGAATTAGTAGACGAATTCTTGAAAAATAAATAATTTTTCAATAGCATTATATAGAAAAGCTACTTTCATTCGGAAGTAGCTTTTTTATTTTTTATATTTACCAGATAATTTTTTGGTTTTAAAATCACCCCCGAATTATCGGGCGATAAAATAGAGTAAAATGAGTTTTTTTAAAAAATTATTCTCTTCTGAAAAAAAGGAAACTAGTCTACCTGAAGAAGTAAAAGAATCGTTGGATAAAGGATTGGAAAAGTCCAAGACCACTTTTTTTTCTAAGCTTACCAAAGCGGTTGCAGGAAAAACCAAAGTAGATGCGGATGTATTAGATAATTTAGAAGAAATTCTAATCTCTTCAGATGTTGGGGTGAATACTACTCTTAAAATTATTGAGCGCATTGAAAACTATGTTTCTGAAAATAAATATTTAGGAACAGACGAACTTAACGAAATTCTTAGAAATGAAATTGCAAGCCTTTTATCAGAAACCAATTCTGGTGAAGGAACTCAATTTGACATTCCAACAACTACTAAACCTTATGTATTAATGGTGGTGGGAGTAAATGGAGTTGGAAAAACGACTACTATTGGTAAATTAGCCTATCAGTTTAAGAAACAAGGCTTCAACGTAGTTTTGGGCGCTGCTGATACTTTTAGAGCGGCCGCTATTGATCAATTACAAGTTTGGGCGGATAGAGTAGGAGTGCCATTGGTAAAACAACAAATGGGAAGCGATCCTGCATCGGTAGCATTTGATACTTTGCAATCGGCTGTTTCTCAAAATGCCGATATTGTTATTATTGATACCGCCGGTCGTTTGCATAATAAAGTAAATTTAATGGCTGAATTAACCAAGGTAAAACGAGTGATGCAAAAAGTGGTTGGCGACGCGCCACACGATGTAATGTTAGTTCTAGATGGTTCAACCGGTCAAAACGCCTTTGAACAAGCAAAACAATTTACGGCAGCAACAGAGGTAACTTCTTTAGCGGTTACCAAATTAGACGGAACTGCAAAAGGTGGTGTGGTAATTGGAATATCTGATCAATTTCAAATCCCGGTAAAATATATTGGTGTTGGTGAAGGAATTGAAGACTTACAAGTTTTCAATAAATACGAATTTGTAGATAGTTTCTTTAAATAATTAGCTCATGAATTTTCCCTCAATGAAAAACATACCACCTATTTATTTATACTTGTCAAGTATTTTTTCATTTGTAATATCCAATCTAGTTAGAGAAAAAAGCCCCCTTTTTTATGGAATATTTTTGGCTGTAGGTTTAATCGCCTTTCTTTTAGGACTTTACAGTCGTATTTCAAAAAAATAATTACTGGTACAACGCATTGATTTTCTGCCAAAGGACTTCATCAAATGTTGAAAGTGCTAAATTCGCTGAATCTGCGGCATCTCCCATTCGGATAACCACCATTTTTTTACTTGGAATCACGTATATTTTTTGGTCGTCTTTTCCTAAAGCCATGTACATATCGTTTGCTCCTGATGCAATTAAACTTCCATTAAATTGTAGTTGGGTTTGAGGTAAGCGGTAATTCGTTTTCCCATTTAGCCACCATAAATAGCCATAAGCTAAATTGATGTTTTGTGAAGTAGTTGTAGCTTGATTTAAAAAGGCCGTATTAATAATTTGATTACCATTCCAATTCCCATTGTTTAGAGCAAGTAATCCAAATCTTGCCATACTTCGTGTAGTACTAAAATAGATTCGTAACCCTAAATTTGCACCGGTTCCATTGTACCAAACTCCAGTTGAACTCATTCCAATTTTATCTCTAAGTTTGGTATTGAAATAGTTGTTCCAGCCTTGACCAGTAGCTTGTTCTATCACATCCTGAAGTTTTACATAAACATTATGATACGCCCATCTAGTTCCTGCATCGGCAACATATTGTAAGTTACTTGGAGCAACATCATCACCTAAAGTATCGTCCAAACCG
>CAIJFC010000364.1 GCA_903819815.1 uncultured Bacteroidota bacterium | reverse complement strand
AGGCTATGGTTTACATTCGCAAATGCAGCCGATTAACGTTTATTTTCTTCAAACTCAAAACGCTGATGGTTCAATTTCCTACAACAATAAAAATTTAGATTTTACCAAAAGTCAACATTTTGTTTTGGGTTATGATTTGCAACCGTTCAAAGATTGGCGATTGAAAACAGAAGTCTATTATCAAGCGATTTCTAATGTTCCTGTGAATACTTTTTCAAGCAGTTATTCTATGCTGAATACGGGTTCGAGTTTCAAAGCTGATTTAGAAGATAATCTTACCAATGCAGGAACTGGGACTAATTATGGTGCAGAAGTAACCATTGAAAAATTCTTTAGCAATGGCTATTATGGCTTGTTTACATCATCATTATACAGTTCAAAATACAAAGGAAGTGATGGCGTAGAACGAAATACGGCTTTCAACGGAAAATATGTTTTCAATATTTTAGGTGGAAAAGAATGGAAAGTTGGTAGTGAAAAAAGAAACAAAATTTCTACCGATATGAAATTTACCAATGCAGGCGGAAGAGCTTATACGCCAATTGATATTGCAGCTTCTCAATCGAGTAATAACGAAGTTTTGTCAACCGATGCTTATTCGGGAAATTTAAGTAATTATTTTAGGTTGGATATAAAAGGAAGCTATACCATTAATAGTAAAAACAAAAAGCGATCTCAATCTATTTCATTAGATTTACAAAATGTGACAAATCATAAAAATATGTTTTCACAAAAGTATGATAATCAAAGAATGAATTTGAATACGACTTATCAATTGGGTTTCTTTCCAAATATTATTTATAAACTACAGTTTTAAGGTAAAAAAAATGAAGAATTCAAAACGTAACATACTTAACAAATTAGGGATTGCGATTGCAATAACACTCTTTTTTAAAATCGTTTTTTTTAGAATTGATGAATTTTTCCAAATGGATTTGTTATTTATTTTAGCTATTGTAATAATTATTATGCAGGGAAATGAAGCTATTAATAAAGGGCTAAATTCCAAATACAGTTGGATTGAAAATTCCAAAAAAAGGTTGATTATTCAAAGTATTCTTTCGATTCTATTCACATCAAGTGCCTTATTTCCTATAATGTATTTGCTGCATCAATTGAGATTTGGGGACGGTCAAATAGTAAATCATAAAATGATTGAAATTTTTCCACCAGCCCTTCTTTTTACGTTTGCACTTTTGGCTGTAAAAATCGGAAGTGAATTTTTCAGTTCTTTAAAAAACAGTTTAATTGAAACAGAAAAACACAAAACGGAAAGTGCCAATGCCCAATTGCAAAACTTAAAAAATCAGTTGAATCCTCATTTTCTATTTAATAATTTGAGTGTTTTAACTTCGTTAGTTTATAAAAATCAAGACAAAGCGGCCGATTTCATTAATGAATTAGCCAAAGTGTATCGTTATGTTTTAGATACTAAAAATTCAGAGTTAGTGCCCTTGCAAGAAGAATTGGATTTTATAAATCATTATATCTTTTTGCAAAAAATACGATTTGAAGACAGTATTTCATTTGAAATTAAAATTGAAGAAAGT
>CAIJFC010000363.1 GCA_903819815.1 uncultured Bacteroidota bacterium | reverse complement strand
CTCGCCCTATACTTACAACTTCTTCATCAGCTCCAAGTCACTTGCTACCATTTCTTTTACTAAGCCGGCTAAATCATATTGTGGCACCCAACCCAATTGAGTTTTGGATTTTGTGGGGTCTCCAATTAATAAATCCACTTCTGTTGGTCGATAATATTGAGGATCTACACGCACCACTACTTTTCCAATCTCTAATTGATAATTAGGATTTGTACATGCTTTTATTTTACCAATTTCATTTTCATTTTCTCCTTCGAATAACAATTCTATACCAACTTCTGCGAATGCAAAACGAACAAAATCTCGAATATACGTGGTAACACCAGTTGCAATTACGTAATCTTCAGCAACCTCTTGTTGCAAAATTCTCCACATGGCTTCTACATAATCTTTGGCGTGTCCCCAATCTCTTTGAGAATTTAAATTACCCAAATACAAGCAATCCTGTTTTCCTAAAGCTATGGCTGCGGTTGCCATGGTAATTTTTCTAGTTACAAATGTTTCTCCTCTTCTTGGTGATTCATGGTTGAATAAAATTCCATTACAAGCAAAAATATCATAGGCCTCACGGTAGTTTTTAGTGATCCAAAATCCATAAATTTTAGCTACTCCATAAGGAGAACGTGGATAAAAAGGGGAATTTTCATCATAGAATCCTTTTTCATTTTTATTTTCTTCTAATCCACCATACAATTCAGAAGTAGAAGCTTGATATATTCTGGTTTTCTTTTCTAATCCTAATATCCTTACCGCTTCTAAAATTCTCAAAGTTCCTAAACCGTCAACATTAGCAACATATTCTGGAGAATCAAAGGATACTTTTACATGTGACATTGCACCCAAATTGTAAATTTCATCAGGTTGAATTTCTTGAATAATTCTGATTAAATTAGTTGCATCGGTAAGGTCGCCATAATGCAATTTAAAATGTACATTATTTTCATGTTGGTCTCTATACAAATGATCAATTCTTTGGGTATTAAAGGAAGATGCTCTTCGCTTAATCCCATGAACCATATATCCTTTTTCTAATAATAATTCAGCTAAATAGGAACCGTCTTGGCCTGTTACACCAGTAATTAATGCTGTTTTTTGTTTAGTATCCATATTTTTTGTTGTTCGTTGATCGTTGTTTGTTGACAGTTATTCGTTGTTCGTTGACCGATGATCGTTGTTCAATTGTGCTTTAACGGTTAACGATAAACGGTTAACGGATTTACATCTTTATTTCTTTATAATCCTTCAAATTTTCCAAAAACCAATCGTAAGTCATTTGGATTCCTTTTTCTAAATTTATTTGATAATTCCACCCTAAATTTTGCATTTTAGAAACATCTAATAATTTTCTTGGGGTTCCATCAGGTTTTGAATTATCCCAAATAATTTCACCACTGTGACCTACAATTTTTTGAATTAATAAGGCCAATTCTTTAATTGTCAGTTCTTTACCAGTCCCTATGTTGTATAAATAATCAGGTAATTTATTTTCTAATGCAAAAACCACTGCTTCAGCCATATCGTCTACAAATAGAAATTCTCTCAATGGCGTTCCGCTTCCCCAAAGGGTTACAGGAGCATTATTGTTGTTTTTTCCATCATGGAATTTTCTAATTAAAGCGGGTAATACATGAGAACTAGTTAAATCAAAATTATCATGAGTTCCGTATAAATTGGTAGGCATTAAACTCACATAATCTCTTCCAAATTGATTTCTAATTGCTTGACAACTTTTTACTCCAGTTATTTTGGCTAAAGCATACCATTCATTAGTGGCTTCTAACGAACCGGTCAATAAATATTCTTCTTTAAGTGGCTGTGGAGCCAATTTTGGATAGATACATGAGCTCCCCAAAAAAATAAACTTATCGATTCCAAGTTCAAAAGCGGTACTAATTAGATTATTTTGGATTTGCATGTTTTCCATTAAAAACTGATATGGAAAATCATTATTTGCTAAAATCCCGCCTACTTTTGCAGCAGCATCAATAATAACGTCTGGTTTTTCTTTTGATAAAAAGTTTAATACCGATTGCTGATTCCTTAGGTCTAAATCTTTACTACTGGCTCCAACTAAATTGGAGTATCCCTTTGCAGACAGAATACGCCAAATAGCACTTCCAACCATTCCGTTATGGCCTGCTATGTATATTTTAGAATTTAAATTCATGTATATAAAACTAAATTTAATTTATTT
>CAIJFC010000362.1 GCA_903819815.1 uncultured Bacteroidota bacterium | reverse complement strand
GTTGATAGAATTTAAAAGAGTGTTGAAGCCGGGAGGCAAAATTGTTTTTTTATATGATGTTGAAACTCAAAACGAGTTGGTGGAGCTATTAAAAAAAGACAATCCCCAACGGTATCAAGAACTATTTTTAGATGGAGACGGTCATTTTGGGTATGAAACTCCTCAAATTAATAAAGATAGATTTCTAAAACACGGATATGAAATTGTAAAACACTTTGGGATGGAAAGAACTTGGGTACAGTCAAACTCTGTATTTGAGAAACTGAGACATCTTAAAGGATTTACTGGCTTTATTGGGAAGATAGGAAATGCAATTTCCAGTGGCCGAATTTTAGGTTATGTGTTTACGTTTTTTCTTAGACTAATTGATGAAACATTTGGTAGATTATTCTCAGATAAAAAATCGAGAATAATAATTTCTGTAATTAAAACAAAATAATGAATATCCTGGTTGTTGGAAGAAAGTATTCTGAAAGTTTTGCAATGCATATTGCAGAAACATTGGAACACTTAGGTCATAATGTACTCGTTTTTGAACCTGGTATAAAGGCTCAACAAGCAATAAATCCTATACATCACAAAATACTGCAAGCTAAAACCCAATTCTTTTATTTCTATCAACAAACTTCTTGGGGAAGATCGCAAGAAGAAAATAGGCTTAAAATATTTTTGGATGGGAAAAAATTAGATTTAGTAATTAGTTGTCATGATTTCCTAAATCCATATCAGGTTAAATGGTTAAAAGAAACATTTTCTTGCAAAGTGGCAATATGGTTTCCAGATGCTATTAGCAATTTTGGCAAAGCAATGTTTCTTGATGCAGAATACGATGCTTTATTTTTCAAAGAACCGTTTGTTGTAGATATTCTTAAAAATGAGTTAAGAAAGAATGCATTTTATTTACCTGAATGTTGTAATCCATTTAGACATAAAAAAATTGAGTTAACTGAAAATGATCGGTTAAAATATGCATGTGAAATTACTACTGCTGGGAATATGCACACTGCCAGAGCTGCATTTTTCAAAAACTTGCAACAATATGATGTAAAGATTTGGGGAAATCCCGCACCAGCTTGGATGGATACTACTGGTATTAAATCAATGATTCAAAATCAATTTGTAAGTAACGAAGAAAAAAGCAAGGCCTTTGCTTGCAGTAAAATTGTTGTTAATACCATGCATCCTACTGAAGTATTTGGAGCAAATGTTAGACTATTTGAAATAGCTGCATCTGGAAGTTTCCAAATTTGTAATTATCGAAAAGGACTTGAAGATCTCTTTGAAATTGATAAAGAGCTAATTGTATTTCATACAATTGAAGAGTTTCACAAAAAGGCTAAGTTTTATCTAAAGAATGAATCATTAAGAAAAGAGATTGCAGAAAGGGCATTTCAGAAGACAATGCAAAAGCACACCTATGAAAAAAGACTAGTACAAATTTTTAAAAACTTGGGTTTATGATTTTAGATTTTGTATTTTTATTTTTTTCTTCATTTTTATATTTTATCCCATGTGATTTTGATGGGTATAAAAATCTTTATTATTTATCGGCGTTAATTTTTGTATATCAAATATATCGACTTACACTTTCGTATAAAAAAGATAAAAATAATTTTTTTATAAGTCCAATTTTTTTAAGTGTACTTTTTACATTTTTACTTCAAT
>CAIJFC010000361.1 GCA_903819815.1 uncultured Bacteroidota bacterium | reverse complement strand
TTTTCTACAACAGTTTCTTCTACACTAAATGAACCGATACTATCCTGGTCTAAAAAAATGGTGTGCATATTGCCCGGTAAAAAAATGATTGGAGACCGGCTTGCTTCAGAATCATTTGGACTTAAATTTAATTCAAGATAGGCGACAATGCTATAGTCTAAATCACGATTCACGTCCCTTAATGGCTGCAAAACATGGTAATATTCATTTGTATTACTACCTAGTCTTTTTTTAATGAGGGGCAGCATGTCGAAATAGGGGTTATTGATTGATTTATCGCGTTGGTTAATTTTATTCATCTGCGCAGGAGGCGTTCTTAACAATTGAATGCCATTGTCAAGATTATAACTTATAAAAGATTTACTGGTGTCAAATTGTATTCTATTTGCATTGTGTAAAAAAGGCATCCAAAAATTATCGGTGGCATAGGCGGCAGGCACTTTTGCTTCGATATATTCCATGTCATCAATATTTGGAGTAACAAAACTGATTCCTTTTTGAATCGCTTTGAAAATAAAGTTAGGCGTACTAGCGGGTATATCGATAGCATAACCCATGCCAATACTTTTAGTTGGCATCATACTCAATAAAACAGTTTTCTTAAAAATACTTTCTCTACGTTGGTTATATATGTTACAGGAGATATACCATACGGAACTAATGCTATCAAATTTAGATTGTGGAATTTGCGCTAACTTATTTTGAATTACAAATTCGGGACTCATTTCGTAAAGTTCAATATACGCATGAAAATTACTATTCGCACTGCGGGACCAATCAATGGTTATTTTTCCAATTTGGTTTTGTTTTGTTAGTTGTAATACGGTGGTTTTATAATTTTTGTCTCTGATTAAATTAATTTGCTTGAATAATCCGGAATCTAGTGTCTCCAAAATTGGATTAATGTCATTCGGAAGCTGCCAGTAATTTGCAGTGGGGGAAACCATTGAATAAGACTGTATCTGCTCCAACACCAACTTTGATTGGGCATGTGTTGCAATTACAATTAATGGTAGTAAAAAGCAGGCCGTATATTTTAAAACAGGTTTCATTTGATTTGCTAAACTATAGGTTCAAATTTAGTTATTTTTAAATAACAGCGGGTTCTTTATTTGCGTTAACTTTAAAGGGCATTAAATAAATTTTAATCATGGCTAATTTTTCACAATCACGTATCATTCCAGCTTCAAAGTCATATGAGCTAGAAGGGCCTAAACCAAGGGTGAATGAGTTTTTATTTGCTTTTCAAATATTTACAGAGTTTATCAAAGGATTTAGAGCTTTACATTTTGTCGGACCCTGTGTTACCGTATTTGGTTCGGCGCGTTTTAAGGAAGATCATCCTTATTATATTCAAGCTAGGGAGATGGGGAAAAAAATTGCAGCATTAGGTTTTGTAACCATGACAGGGGGTGGGCCAGGAATTATGGAGGCGGCAAATAGAGGTGCTTTTGAAAATGGTGGAAAATCTATTGGTTGTAATATTAAGCTACCTTTTGAACAAGAACCCAATCCTTATGTACAAAAATCTATCACCTTTAGTTACTTTTTTATTCGTAAAGTTTTGTTGGTTAAATACTCCTACGCATTTGTAATTATGCCTGGTGGTTTTGGTACACAGGATGAATTTTTTGAAACATTAACTTTAGCGCAAACAAAAGTGATTAATGATTTTCCCATTGTGGTGATGGGGCGTCAATTTTATCAACCGTTTCAGCATTGGATGGAACACATGATCCAAGAAGGAACCATCTCACCTGAGGATAAAAAATTTGTATTATTTACGGATAGTTGCGAGGAAGCGATACAACATATAAGCACCTACGTTAACAAACATTATATTGTCAAGCCACGTAAACGCTTGTGGTGGTTGTTTGAAAAAGTATAAAATATTAATCAATCACAGGTTGTAACCATCTTGTGATGTATTCTAATGGCTTATCTTTTCTTTTTGCATAATCAACTACTTGATCTTGTTGAATTTTTCCCAGTCCAAAATACTGACTTTGAGGATGTGCGAAATACCAACCGCAAACACTAGAAGCTGGATACATCGCTAAACTTTCAGTTAGGGTTATGCCTGTATGTTGC
>CAIJFC010000360.1 GCA_903819815.1 uncultured Bacteroidota bacterium | reverse complement strand
TGTATTTTTCAAGATCGGTGATTCCTTATCCACGAGAAATTAATGTGGGGGTTAGATACATGCAACATATTGGAATTTATGCATTTAGAAAACAAGCCTTACTTGATTTTTATAATTTACCTATGAAATCCCTTGAAGCTTCTGAAAAATTAGAACAATTACGCTACTTAGAATTTGGCAAGCGAATTAAGATGGTTGAAACAAATCATATAGGAATTGGCATTGATACTCCTGAAGATTTAGAAAAGGCGAGAAGGTTACTCTAATTTTGCGTAAGGGATTGCAGTGGAAATCCTTCGCTTTTTAGCGAAGATTGTAGCGGAAAGCCCGACCGAGTTTACTACAAATTTGATTTTACTTCGAAATGTTCTAAACTAGGTTACGCCATAATAAAAACCTGCAATTGAATTACAGGTTTTATTAAATGCAGTTATTTAACTATTTTTTTAAGCTTCCTACCATTTCTTCTGGTTTTACCCAAGTATCAAAATCTTCGGCAGTTACATAACCTAAACGTACTGATTCTTCCTTTAAAGTAGTTCCGTTTTTATGTGCTGTTTGAGCAATTTCTGCTGCTTTATAGTAACCAATTTTAGTATTTAAAGCGGTAACCAACATTAATGAATTGTTTACCAATTCTTCGATTCTTTTATAATTTGGTTCAATTCCTTGAGCACAATGTTCGTCAAATGAAAGACAGGCATCACCTAATAAACGCGCCGATTGTAAGAAATTTGCCGCCATTAAAGGTTTGAAAACATTTAACTCATAATGTCCTTGCATTCCACCTACAGCAATTGCTACGTCGTTCCCCATCACTTGAGCGCAAACCATAGTTAACGCTTCGCATTGAGTAGGATTTACTTTTCCTGGCATGATTGAAGATCCAGGTTCGTTTTCTGGAATTAAAATTTCTCCGATTCCTGATCTTGGACCTGAAGCCAGCATACGGATATCATTTGCAATTTTATTCAACGAAACTGCAACTTGTTTTAATGCACCATGAGTTTCTACAATAGCATCGTGAGCGGCAAGCGCTTCAAATTTATTTTCTGCTGTCACAAATGGATGTCCTGTAAATTTTGCGATATATTCGGCTACTTTCACATCGTATCCTTCAGGTGTGTTCAATCCTGTTCCCACAGCAGTTCCACCCAAAGCAACTTCCGATAAATGGGCTAACGTATTTTTAATTGCTTTTATTCCAAAATTCAACTGCGCTACATAACCTGAAATTTCTTGTCCTAATGTCAGTGGAGTAGCATCCATGAGATGTGTACGGCCAATTTTCACTACATTATTAAAAGCTACTGCTTTATCTTGAAGGGTGTCTCTTAATTTTTCAATACCTGGAATAGTTACTTCAACAACGGCTTTGTAGGCGGCAATATGCATTCCGGTAGGGTAGGTGTCATTTGAAGATTGTGATTTATTGACATCATCATTGGCTTTGATAAATTGTTCTCCTTCACCAATTTTAAATCCTTTTAAAACTTGAGCACGGTTGGCAATAACTTCATTCACATTCATATTGCTTTGTGTTCCCGAACCTGTTTGCCAAATTACTAATGGAAATTCATCGGCTAGTTTTCCCGCTAGAATTTCCTCACAAACGGCTGCGATGGCATCTCTTTTATCTATTGGAAGTACACCTAAATCGCAATTTGCGTAAGCAGCTGCTTTTTTCAAATAAGCAAATCCTTCAATTACTTCCACCGGCATGGATGCTGAAGGTCCTATTTTAAAATTATTTCTTGAACGTTCTGTTTGAGCTCCCCAATATTTATCAGCAGGAACTTTTACTTCACCCATGGTGTCTTTTTCTATTCTGAATTCCATTTTATTGTTTGTTTTAAATAACGAGTTATCAATTAGTAAAGAAAGACTTCAATTTTAATTGTACTGCAAAATTACGCATAAAAAACTATTTTTTAAAAAATTGATTGTGGTTTTATTGCTAGGAAAAAATATTAAACTTACATTTGTAATCATTTTCAATAATTACGATAATCATGTTTGACTTTTCACAGTATTTAGGTTTTTTACTTTTCTTAACTATCCTTACCATGGGATTTTGGTTGATGTTTTTCTTGATAGGTTTCGTTCAATATTGGGTTGGCGGTGCTTTATGGGAAATGTACAAAGAAAGAAAAGCTAAAAAATCACAAGCAGAGTAATCTGTTCGTATTAAAAAAATAATAATAGCTGTCTGAATTTAATTTCAGTCAGCTTTTTTTATGAAATAATTGGAATAAAAAAAGTGCTCTCCAATTTGAAAGCACTTTTAATATTTGAATTAACACTAACTATTATCCTTGAAAATCATCTCCGTTTTCACCACCACCTCTCGTTGGTTTTGTTCTTTCTTCTTTTTTCTTATTGAATCTATACGTAAACGATAAATTAATTTGTCGCATAGCCCATTGCATTTCAACATACGAATTCAATACATTAGGAATGTTGTTATTGTACATTCTTTTTCTTGAATTAAATACGTCTTGAACATTTAAAGCGATTGTTCCTTTGTCTTTCATGATATCTTTACTGAATCCTAAATTGGTTCCTACCACTGCTAAAGCGTTCCCTTGAGCATATTTTTCAGGACCATTATAAGTTACATTGGTTTGCCAGTCAATTTTATACGGTAAGGTAATTTTTGATGTCAATCTAGTAAACCATGATGATGCTGAATTGTCAAAATTTTGAGTTACAACTACATTTTGAGAATTGGTATAAACATAGTTTCCTCTTAAATCAAATTTGTAAAAGTTGAAGTTGGAGTTTAATTTCCACCATTTGTAAGGAGAATAGTTCAATGTAAATTCAAAACCGTAACGTAATTCAGTAGCTAAATTAATTGGGGTACTTAAAATTACAGGAGTTCCATTTACAAAATCCCCACTTTCTCTTCGAATAAATTGAAATGAATCGGTAGTTTTATTCAAATAGGTAGAAGTACTTAAAGTAATTTTATCCCATTTTTTTAAGTATCCAAAATCCAATGCATCTGTAAAAGCTGGAATTAAATTAGGATCTCCTCTAAAAATATTGATATTACTAGCATAACTTGAAAACGGATTTATTTGACGTCCTCTTGGTCTTGAAATTCTTTTGCTATAACTCAAAGAAATACTGTTTTCATCTGAAATTTCATAAGTGACAAATAAGCTTGGGAATAGGTTGTTGTATTTTTGAGTATTAAATTCATTAGTAACTAATTGATTGATTTCAATTTTTGAATCTTCCCAACGCAATCCAAATAAGAATGAAAATTTATTAATTTTAGTTCCAAATTGAGCGTAAAGTGCATTCACTGATTCTCTATAATCTAAAGTATTAGTGTATTGAAGGTTAGGAGTGTAGGCTCCGGAAACTAAGTCAATACTTCCCACTTTAAACTCTGTCAATAATTTATTGAAATCTCCTTTGTATCCAAATTCAAATTGATTTGCTTTACCAAACGGCAATACATAATCCGATTGAATCATATTACGATTTTGAGATTGTATGTTACTTGTTCTTTCCGAAATAGCACTTGAAATTAAAGAGTAATCATTGTCAATATTATTTGAAAATGAACCATCAATAGTAAATTTGTGACCATCACGTTTAAATTTCTTAGTAAAATTGGTAGTGTATTCTTTATTTGTTCCATCATTTGATTGAGCACTATTTCTAGAAGTTGTTCCTGTATAAACAAGATTCGAGTCGAAATTATAAAATGTAACGTATTCAGGGTTGGTACTATTATTGTTTCTTAAATTTATTGCATTCGACCAAGTAGTATTGTCATCTAAATAGATATCAAATCCAATATTTGAATTATAACCCTTTCTCAATCTTTCATTATTTCTGTATTCGTCAATATAATTTCTAACAGTCCCATTAGGATTCAAATATTGGTTAATAAATTTTGCATTTCCAGGATTTTCTCTATAATTATATCCTGTTGTTGTGTATAAATTATAGAACTTAGATTTATAATTGATATTACCAGACAATCCATAATTTAAAGGATTTCCAGTTGAAGCAATTATAGCACCGTTCAACCCTTTATTTTTAC
>CAIJFC010000359.1 GCA_903819815.1 uncultured Bacteroidota bacterium | reverse complement strand
TTCAATTACGGAAAAATTAACTACCCGAGAAAGGGATATTGTAAATGGAATAGTAGATGGCTTAAGTTATAAACTGATTGCTGACAGATTTGAAATTTCTCTTGATACCGTGCGAATGAATGTTAAAAAAGTATATCGAAAATTAGAAATTAACTCAAAATCAGAATTATTCAAAATGATGCATAAAATAAAGTAAAATTAAACTTCTTTATCTAGCCAAACGAAAATACATGAAGTAATTAGTACCCTTTTTAAATTAAATTTTTTCGATTTATTTCATTAAATTTTATCCAATTTTCTAAAATTAACATCTATAATTATTCATAAAAAAACTCCCCTTGTTCAGGGGAGCTTTTAATTTTGAAATGAAATATTGTTAGGCAATCAACTAATTATTCTTTTATCAATTTAAATGTTTCCATTTTTTCTGGAGTTTCAATTAATAGTTGATATAAACCTTTTGATAAATGGGTTACCGGCAATGTAATCGTTTCATTTTTATTAGTAACTGTTTTAGTAGTTTCTAATATCACTCTTCCAGACATATCAATTAATTTAATTGAGTATTCAGTAACACTTTCGTTGTAAAATTCAATATTGATATCATCAACAACGATAGTAGGATATACAGAAATTTCATTTTTAACACCACAATTAACTGCGACAGTATTTATTTTACTTAAGGTAAATTTATTATCAATATCTACTGATTTCAATTGATAGTAATAAATGCCTCGGTTAATTAAATTAATATCTTTATAGAAATATTTATTAATTTTTGATGAATTCCCAGCAGAAGGTATTTCTCCAATTTTAGAAAAAATTGCTTCCCCCTTTTTTTGTCTCATGATTTCAAAATGACTAACATTTTCTTCGTCATTGGTTTCCCAATTTAAATTAGCTTCACAATTAGATTCAAATGCAGTGAAAGATAACCATGTTAAAGGAAGTGGTGCTTGCATAGGCAAAACAGTAATATGTAAAGTAGCACCTGCACAAGCTATTATTGGAAGGGCATTGTCACAAGCTTGATATACAAATTCAACATTACCTACAAAAGTTGCGATGGGTGTAAACGTATACGTTCCGTTGCTATTTAAAACCAATGTCCCTTTTCCTGCTATGGTAGTTGTTTGTGAAGTAACCAATAAATCATCTCCTTCAGGATCTCCATCATTATCCAACACATTTCCACTTATTGGGGTTGCATTGGTTGTAATTTTATAATCATCAGATAAATATATTCCGTTTCTAGCACCGACTGCATTCACCGTTATTATTTGATATGCTGAAGCACATTTAGCAGGTGTTACAGATGCGTCACACACATTGTAAATCAGTGTATCTATTCCAATAAATCCTGGGTTAGCCGTATACGTTATATTGCCAGTAGTTGCATCTACTGATGCTATTCCATTATTGGGTTGATCAATTATGGTTACTGAAGATGGACTTAACGTACAACCAGGACCATTATTACATGCATCATTTAATAAAGTATGTAAGGTTACTGGTGCTTGCGCTATTGTAGTTGCAATATCAACATTTACGGTCGGAGCATTCGGGTTGCTAGGAGTAGGATTGGCTATCACAGTTATTGTTAATTCTTCTACAGGGCAACCGGATACTACACCAGTTGGACAAACAGGAACTAAATATTTATACACACCCGGAGTAGAGGATTTAAATGTATAATTTCCAGTAGGTTGCATAATTAAAACACCGCCTGATGGATTCAAAACTGATGCTGTTGGAGAACCATAAATAGCACCAGAAGGGATATTGTCATTTGTAGACACTGAACCAACAACTAAACTGTCAATAAATGTTGCATTTATATCCGG
>CAIJFC010000358.1 GCA_903819815.1 uncultured Bacteroidota bacterium | reverse complement strand
TACGCAATCCACGCATAGCATGTCGAGTGCGATTTATTAAAAGCATACTCTGCAAATGCTTCCCAGTCCTTCCAAATTTTCTCTAATTTGTCTTCTGCGTGTCCTTTGGCAGCTGCTTGACTGATGAATTTTGGCTTCATTTTATCCAAAACGTCTTTCTGTTTTTTTCCCATTGCCTTACGCAAAACATCGGCATCACCCTTTGAAAAGTCGGCTAGTTTTTGGGACAAAAGCATTACTTGCTCCTGATAAACGGTAATTCCGTAGGTGTCCTTTAGTAATTCTTCGCAGGCATCAAGATCGTATTCTATGGTTTCTTCACCGTTTTTTCGTCGAACAAAACTTGGAATGTAGGCAATTGGTCCGGGACGGTAAAGCGCATTCATAGCAATTAAATCACCAAAAACGGTAGGTTTCAATTCCTTTAAATACTTTTGCATTCCCTGAGATTCATATTGAAAGATCCCGATGGTTTCGCCACGCTGAAAAAGCTCAAACGTTTTTACATCATCAATAGGAAAAGTATCAGGATCGAGAACAATTCCTGATCTGTATTTTACTAATTTAACGGTGTCTTTAATTAAAGTTAGGGTTTTTAATCCCAAGAAGTCCATTTTTAACAATCCCGCACTTTCAACTACGGAGTTATCAAATTGAGTAACATATAAATCAGAATCTTTTGCTGTAGCAATAGGAACAAAATTGGTAATATCACTTGGCGTAATAATTACTCCACAGGCATGAATTCCGGTATTTCTTAAATTTCCTTCTAATATCTGCGCCTGCTGGATGGTTTCCCCAGAAAGATCATTTTCTTTAGAAATAGAAATTAAATCTTTAATTTTTTCAAAATCTTCCGGGCGAAGTATCTTATTAATTTCAGGTTCGGCTTCTTTTAAGAAACGCGCCAAACTCCATTTCGCAGGAATCAAATTTGGAATTAATTTGGCTATTTTATCGGCTTCAAAAAGGGGTAAATCCAATACACGCGCTGTATCTCGAATTGCCGATTTTGCAGCCATGGTTCCATACGTGATAATTTGCGCAACTTGTTTTGAACCGTATTTTTTTATTACATAATCCATTACGCGACTTCTACCTTCATCATCAAAATCGATATCAATATCGGGTAACGACACCCGATCCGGATTTAGGAAACGCTCAAAAAGCAGGTTGTATAATAGGGGATCGATATTGGTAATTCCAAGGCAATAAGCTACCACAGAACCCGCCGCTGATCCTCTTCCTGGGCCAACAGAAACGTCCATTTTTCTAGCTTCGGCGATGAAATCTTGAACGATCAAGAAATACCCTGGATAACCCGAATTTTGAATTGTTAGCAACTCAAAATCGATTCGTTCTTGAATTTCAGGAGTTATTTCAGCATATCTTTTATTAGCGCCAATGAAAGTTAGGTGTTTCAAAAAAGCATTTTCGCCTCTTTTTCCTCCATCGGTATCATCGTCGGAGACTAAAAATTCTTGTGGGATTTCAAATTTCGGCAAAAGCACTTCCCGAGCTAAATCGTAAATTTCAATTTTAGCAACAATTTCTGATAGATTCGCAATCGACTCAGGCAAATCAGTGAAAAGCATTTTCATCTCTTCGCCAGATTTAAAATAATACTCCTGATTTGGCATCCCATATCGATAGCCGCGGCCTCTTCCTATTGGGGTAGATTGCTTTTCACCATCACGAACACAAAGCAGAATATCATGTGCATTGGCATCTTCTTTGTTTAAATAGAAGGTGTTATTTGTGGCAACAATTTTAATATCATTCTTTTTAGCTAACGAAATCAAACTTGTGTTTACGCGGTTTTCATCTTCTTGATTGTGGCGCATCACTTCAATATACAAGTCGGAACCAAATTGTTGTTTCCACCAAAATAAGGCTTCTTCAGCTTGGTTTTCACCTAGATTTAGAATTTTATTTGGGATTTCGCCATATAAATTTCCAGTTAAAACGATAAGATCATCTTTGTACTTTTCTATTAGATTTCTATCTATTCTAGGAACATAATAGAAACCATCGGTATTTGCAATTGATGTTAATTTAGTTAGGTTTTGATAGCCTTTTTTATTTTTTGCAAGGAATACAATTTGGTAGCCATTGTCTTTTCGAGTTTTATCCAGGTGATCTTCACAAACGTAAAACTCACAACCCACAATAGGCTTGATTATCACTTCATTTGGCGAATCACCATTGGCAACAGCCTCGTCATTTTTAGCCTTAGCGGCTTTATTATGGTATAAAATATCCCTAACAAAATGGAAGGCACCCATTAAATTAGCATGATCGGTGATGGCAACGGCAGGCATTTTATTATCCGATGCTGCTTTTACCAATTTAGCCACACTGATTGTAGATTGCAAGACTGAAAACTGCGTATGATTGTGCAAATGCACGAAATCGGCATCTATTAATACTTGTTTGTTTTCAGCAATTTCTTCCTTAGAAACTAACTTCGCATGTCGCTCTCCAAACTGTTGTTTTATTTTTTGAGACGCTTCTTTTAAGTTAATATGTCTTAATCCTATCAGCTGAATGGTACTCGGATTTTGGTTTTTGAATTGATCAAAATAATCGCCTTCAACTTGAAGTTCTTTTTCTGTAAAAATTTCTGTTCGAATCAGTTCAAAAAAACAGCGTGTGGTAGCTTCCACATCGGCAGTGGCATTGTGCGCTTCTGCAAATGGTTTATTGAATAAATAACTGTGCAATTCTGTTAATGTTGGCAATTTAAATTTCCCTCCACGACCACCTGGTAATTGCAATAAAGAGGCAGTCACTTCGGTACAAGTATCTAAAACAGGCATGGAACTCATTTGGCTTTCGATTCCAAAACGGTGGAATTCGCAACCCATAATATTGATGTCGAATTTTAAATTTTGCCCTACAATAAATTTAGATTTGCTTAAAGCAATATTGAATTTTTCGAGTACCTCAGCCATTAATAAACCATCGGCTTCAGCTAATTCGGTAGAAATTCCGTGTACACTTTCTGCATCATACGGAATATTAAATCCTTCTGGTTTAATCAAATAATCCTGATGCTCGATAAGCTTACCCATATCGTCGTGCAACTGCCAAGCAATTTGAACACAACGCGGCCAATTTCCTGTATCAGTAATTGGGGCGTCCCATCTTTTTGGCAATCCGGTGGTTTCGGTATCGAATATTAGGTACATAGTTATAAAAATTCAAATAAATAATCGACGATTTCAAACTTTTGAAGTCTAAAAACCAGAAAATATCATTTGTAATTGGAAATTAATTGAACTTCAAATTTAAGTTTTTTTGAAGTAGAAATGCAGAGAAGTTATCAACAAAAAAAAGTTCTTCTATCTATTTATATTTAAATAATCTAAAAATTTCCCAAATAGGGAATTTTACATTATATTTGTAAATCAAAATCATCTATGAGAATAATTGCCAAACGAACCTTACAAAATTTCTGGGAAAAATATCCCAACTCAAAACAGCAATTATTGGTATGGTATCAGGTTTTTGATAAAAACCAATTTGAGAATTCTAATGCCATAAAAACTGTTTTTGATTCAGCCGATTTTATTGGGAATAACAAAGTTGTTTTTAATATTTGTGGGAATCATTATCGCCTCATAGTAAAAATTAATTATACAACTCAAATTGTCTATATATTATTTGTAGGAACACACACCGAATATGACGGTTTAAAAAACATTAAAAACGTATAAAAAATGGAAATTCACCCAATAAAAACAGAAAAAGATTATGATTTAGCTTTAGAAAGAGTAACTACACTTTTTGATGCTAAACCCAATACCATTGAAGGAGATGAGTTGGATATTTTAGTTACACTTATAGAAAAATATGAACAAATTCACTACCCTATTCCTGAACCCGATCCAATTGAAGCGATTAAATTTATGATGGAACAAAAAGGACTTACTGATGCCGATTTAGGTGTTATTTTAAATAGTCGTTCAAGAGTAACCGAAATTTTTAAACGCAAAAGAACTTTGTCAATTAAGCAAATTCGGTTACTAACAGAAACCCTTCATATTCCAGCTTCAACATTAATTAAAGAATATGCTTTGGAACAATAATAGTAAGTTGAAAGTTTTAATGTCGTAAAGTTAAAAGTCTCGAAATAGTTAAAAAAAGCCAATTACATTGAATACCCTATTTTAAAATACGACACTTTATTACACTTACTACTTAGTTCACTACAATTTATATTTAACACAAAAATGTCCCGACAATAGCGGGACATTTTTTGTAATCAACTTTTGTCAAAGTTTAGTGCTATGAAAAAGATATTTAAAAATCTATTTCAAAGCTTCCACTTTTGCTTTTACTTCTTGTAATGAACCTTCAAATACTTGAACATTCGTATTTCCTTTTTCAGAAGTTATAACGGTTGCTTTTGCTTTTCCATTGGTATTAGTTACTTCAACTTTTACCATTTTGGCATCACTTTTTTTAGCACAACATTCCATTTCTTCTTTTGGAGCAACAAACTTTCCGTCTTTATCGTAGTGTGACAAACACATTTCTTTTTCTTCAGAAGTACATTTTAGACTGTCGCACATTGCAGCACATTCGTCTTTAGTCATGGTTGCACATTTGCTCATGTCGCATTTACCCATCATTTTTCCTTCGGCACATTCCATTTTAACCATCATTACTTTTGGATCCTCATTAGAAGAACCGTTTCCTAAAATAGGAGCGATTACAAGACCGATTAAGCAAGTTAATTTAATTAAAATATTCATCGAAGGTCCTGAAGTATCTTTAAATGGATCTCCTACTGTGTCACCTGTTACCGATGCTTTGTGTGGTTCCGATTTTTTATACTCCATTTTACCATTGATTTCCACTCCTTTTTCAAATGATTTTTTTGCATTATCCCATGCACCACCTGCGTTGTTTTGGAACATTCCCATTAAAACTCCACTTACGGTAGCACCCGCTAAGAAACCACCTAATACTTCTGGTCCTAATAAAAATCCAATAATTAATGGCGCTACAATTGCAATGGCTCCTGGTAACATCATTTTTTTGATAGACGCTTCTGTAGAAATAGCTACACATTTATCATATTGTGGTTTCCCTGTTCCTTCCATAATACCTGGAATTTCACGGAACTGGCGACGAACTTCTTCTACCATTGCCATCGCTGCTTCACCTACTGCACGAATGGCTAATGAAGAGAAGATGAAAGGAATCATAGCACCAACAAATAAACCTGCTAATACCGGTGCATTGTAAATATCAATCCCATCAATACCAGAGATACCAACGAAAGCAGCAAATAATGCCAATGCCGTTAATGCAGCAGAAGCAATGGCAAATCCTTTACCAGTTGCAGCAGTTGTATTTCCTACAGCATCTAAAATATCTGTTTTTTCACGAACATCAGCTGGCAATTCACTCATTTCAGCAATTCCTCCTGCATTGTCTGCAATAGGACCAAATGCATCAATTGCTAATTGCATAGCCGTTGTAGCCATCATACCTGCAGCAGCAATTGCCACACCATATAAACCTGCAAAGAAATATGATCCATAAATACCTGCAGCTAAAACAATCATAGGTAAGAATGTAGATTCCATTCCCATTGCTAAACCACCGATAATATTTGTTGCATGGCCAGTAGCTGATTGACGAACGATACTTAATACTGGGCGTTTACCCATTGCTGTATAATATTCAGTAATGATACTCATTAAAGTACCTACTGCTAATCCAACTAAAATTGAGAAGAAAACACCTGTGTTTGTGAATGTAAATCCACGT
>CAIJFC010000357.1 GCA_903819815.1 uncultured Bacteroidota bacterium | reverse complement strand
TTACCTGAACTTTTGGAAAAACGACACACTTTTGGCAACAGACATGAAGCCAAATAGTCCCGTTACAAATGTTTCTTGGTATGCTGCACATGCATATTGTGAGTGTCAAGGCAAACGACTTGCAACTGTTGATGAATGGGAATTTGTGGCAATGGCAAATCAAGATATGGCCGATGCTCGAAAAGTAGAAGCCTACAATCAATACATTTTAGATTGGTATGAAAAGCCAAAAACTTTCAATAACGAAATTGGGAAAACCTTTAAAAACTATTATGGAGTTTATGACCTTCATGGTTTAGTTTGGGAATGGACCGCCGATTTTAATTCCATTTTATTAACAGGTGAATCCCGAGGTGATGTCACTACAGATAAAGATTTATTCTGTGGAAGTGGCTCACTTAATGCTTCCGATTTAATGAATTATGCTGCATTCATTAGATACGCTTTTAGAGGAAGTGTAAAAGCAGATTATGCAGTAAAAAATTTAGGTTTTAGATGTGTCAAAGACACTTTAAATACAAAAAAACCATGAAAAAAATAATCCTCTTTTTTATAGCCATAACACTTTTTGGCTGTAAAAAAACAACAACAGAAACAAAAAATAATGCCATTTCTCAAGAATCTATTTACAACTTATCGAGCAAATGGAAAACACAAGATAACAAAACCATAGAACTAAAAGATTTAAAGGGAAAAGTGACCGTAATGGTAATGATTTACACCAGTTGCAAAGCCGCTTGTCCAAGATTGGTTGCCGATATGCGCGATATTGAATCTAAAATGCCCAAAGACAAACTATCCGATTTAAACTTTGTTTTAGTAAGTATTGATCCCGAAGTTGACACGCCAGAAAGACTAAAAACTTTTGCAAAAGCTAACTTTATGGATGCGCCACATTGGACATTCCTACAAGGAACAAAATCTACAGTCCAAGAATTTGCCAATGTGCTAGCTGTAAAATACAAACAAATTGCTCCTATGGATTTTTCTCATTCCAATATTATTAGTGTGTTTAATAGAGATGGTGAATTAATTCATCAACAAGAAGGTTTAGGAGTAAACAACAAAGAAACTGTTGATAAAATAATTGAAACCGTTAACAATTAACAAAATGACAAAATATATTTATACCGCAGTTATTGCCTTATTATCAACAGTAACTATTTCTGCACAACAATTTGATATCAATTCAGATTTACGTGCAAGATTTGAAAACAGAAACGGTTATGGAACCTTAAAACCTGATACTGAAAAAGCAGCTTCTTTTATCTCTCAAAGAACTCGACTACTATTTGATTATTCTTTTAAAAACATCAAATTACGTGTTTCTCCACAAAATGTAAAAATTTGGGGCGACGTAGCAACTACTTCAAAAACTGATGCAAATAGCGCATTTCACGAGGCTTATGGAGAAATTAAAATAAACGAAAAATTGTCATTCAAATTAGGCCGACAAGAAATTAATTATGATGACGCTCGTATTTTTGGAAATGTTGATTGGGCTATGCAAGCTAGAAGTCATGATGCGTTTTTATTAAAATTCAATCCAAACACCAAAAATCAAATTCATTTTGGTTTGGCATTAAATGCAAATAAAGAAACTAATTTTTATGAAAATTATACCATTCCACAATACAAATCATTACAATATCTATGGTATCATACCGATTTTGAAAAATTAAATTTAAGTGTTTTATTTCTCAACAACGGAATGCCTTATTTAGTTGGAACGGAAGAAAAAGTAGATTATAGTCAAACGCTAGGTTCAAGATTGGTTTTCAAAAATGGAGCTCTTTCTATTGATGGCACTGCTTATTTACAAACAGGAAAAATTGCCGACAATTCAGTAAATGCTACTTATTTTTCAGCAAATATCAATTATAAAGCGTCAACAAATTTCAATACCAGCGTTGGTTTTGAAATGCTTTCTGGAAAAGATCAAAACGATACGTCTACGGATATGAAATCGTTTAATCCATTATATGGAACCAACCATAAATTCAATGGGTATATGGATTATTTTTATGTTGGAAATCATACAAATTCCGTTGGATTAACGGATGTTTATGTAAATATCGGCTACGAAAAAAACAAATTATCAGCCAAATTAACACCTCATTATTTTGCTTCTGCAGCTTCAATTTATAGTGCTGGAGTAAAACAAGGCAATTATCTAGGCACCGAATTAGATTTAACATTAGGATACAAAATGTATGAAAATGTAACTGTAGATGCAGGATTTTCACAAATGTTTGCCTCTTCATCAATGGCAGTTTTAAAAGCTGGAAACAAAAATGCAGGTAACAATTGGGCATTTATTTCCATAAAAATTAATCATTCCTAAACTATCACCTGTTGATGGAGACACTGAATTTTTATAGAAATGTAAATGAGAAGCATTTGCATTTGCATTAGCATTAATAAGACTG
>CAIJFC010000356.1 GCA_903819815.1 uncultured Bacteroidota bacterium | reverse complement strand
TTATTGGAGAATCAGTTCTTGGAAAACCAATTTATAAATATGAATTAGGAACCGGAAAAACGAAAGTTTTATTGTGGTCACAAATGCATGGTAATGAGAGCACTACAACCAAAGCGTTATTTGATTTTTTAAACTTACTGAACAGCAATTCAGATTTAGCTAAGAATTTGTTAAGCGAATTTTCCTTCTGTTGTTTGCCAATGTTGAATCCGGATGGTGCATTGCTCTATACTCGGGAAAATGCGAACAACATTGATTTAAATAGAGATGCTCAAAATTTAACGCAACCTGAAAGTAAGCTATTAAGAAGTGTTTTTGAAAATTTTAAACCTGATTATTGTTATAATTTACACGATCAACGAACTATTTATGGGGTTGGTACAGATAATATAAAACCTGCCACAGTTTCTTTTTTAGCGCCTGCTTATAATGAAAATAGAGATATTAATGAGGGGAGAGCAAAAGCAATTAAAGTTATCGTTGCAATGAATAATATTCTTCAAAAATTTATTCCAAATCAAGTAGGACGATTTGATGATTCTTTTAATATAAATTGTGTAGGAGATACTTTTCAGTTTTTAAATGTGCCAACTATTTTAATTGAGGCTGGGCATTTTCAAGTAGATTACGATAGAGAATTGCCTCGTAAATTTGTTTTTATTGCATTAGTGGAAGGTTTAAAAAAAATCTACGAAAACGATATAGTTAGCAATAAAATTGAAGATTATATGAATATTCCTCACAATAAAATCTGTTTTTATGATTTTATTTATAAAAATGTCAAAATTAATTATGATAATAATAAAATAATCACCAATTTTGCACTTCAGTTTAAAGAAGAGATAATAGACAATCAATTAGTTTTCAACGCTTATACTGCTGCAATAGGAGATTTAGAGGGTTTTTCAGGTCATTTTGAATTAGATGTACAAGAAGCTTTATACGAAGATTTAGATTTAAATATTCCGAAAATAGATCAAAAAGCAGAATTTTCTTTAGGAAAAAGTATAATATTTGTTAACGGTTTGATTAAAAATTAGATTTTTTTATAATTATTTAAATAAATTACAATACATTAAAAAAGCAAACTTATGAGCAAGTTCCGTTTAGATGAAGTAGATCATCAAATTTTAGACATGTTGATTGATAATACCAGAGTTCCTTTTACAGATATCGCTAAGAAATTATTAATTTCTGCCGGTACCGTGCACGTTAGAGTGAAAAAAATGGAAGATGCAGGAATAATAATGGGTTCCTCATTGACTTTAGATTATGAAAAATTGGGTTATTCATTTATCGCTTACGTTGGTGTATTTCTTAATAACACCTCACAAACTAAATTCGTTTTAGAGCGTATCAATGAAATTCCATTTGTTACTGTTGCACATATTACAACTGGAAAGTTTAATATTTTCTGTAAAATTAGAGCAAAAGATACCAAACACGCTAAAGACGTTATTTTTATGGTTGACGATATCGAAGGGGTTTACAGAACTGAAACTATGATATCGCTAGACGAAAGTTTAAATGATAAAAAACGTTTAATGCATACTATATTTAAAAGCTTGTAGTTTTTATAATATTACAATTTTATAAAGCCTCAAGTTTTTCTTGGGGCTTTTTTAAAATTTTAAAAATTCTAATTGAAATTCAACTTAAATTATAGTAGTATGAAATCAAATCAATTGCCTACTAATGAATATCCTGTTTTTTATAAAACTTATATTCAAGAACTAGAAGAGGTAGAATTAATTGAAGAAATGGAAATCTGTTTACACGAATTTATAAAATTTGTTCAGAATATTCCTATGGATAAATTTGATTATCAATATGAAGAAGGGAAGTGGACTATTAAAGAAATTATTCAGCATTTGATAGATACTGAAAGGGTTTTTAGTTATAGAGCACTTAGAATTTCAAGAAATGATAAAACGCCTTTACCAGGATTTGATGAAAACGAGTATGTTGCTAATTCAAATGGAAAAGAAAGAAGTTTGCAAAGTTTATTAACTGAAATGGCCGTTGTTCGACAATCAACATTGTCATTATTTAATAGTTTTTCTCAAGAACAAGTAACTAAAATTGGAATTGCTTCGAATAATGAAGTTTCGGTTAGAGCGATTGGATTTATTATCATTGGCCATCAAAAGCACCACCAAAAAATATTTATAGAAAGATATCTAAATTGATATTTAATAAAAAAGGAACTCGATCTGAGTTCCTTTTTTATTTATTCTTCTTCTTCGTCATCTGATTCTTCTTCAGCGATATCATCAGGGTCATGATCATCGTCATCGTCAACATCATTTGAACCTTCGGGATCTTTTGTAATATCAACTTCATCTTCGTCATCTACGTCTCCAGCGTCATCACCTAAATCAATTCCTTTAATTGCATCTAGTGGAACTACAATATCATCATCTTCTTCAAAATTGATTAATCTGTCAGATAATTTAGTGCTAATTTTAACCAAGTAAATGGTATCTTCAGTACGAACTTCTACTGCCTCAATAGTTTCGTCTTTGTGGTTTTTGAATCGGATGATATTTGAATCATCATATCCGTCTGGAAATTTCTCGACTAATAAGTTCAAGATTTCATTGGTTAGTTTTGCGTAATCAACAATAACTCTTCTCATAAAATGGTATTATAAATCTAGTAAATAAGCAAAAATTAATGGAGCTACAATAGTAGCATCCGACTCAATAATAAATTTTGGGGTTGTAATATCTAATTTACCCCAAGTGATTTTTTCATTTGGAACAGCACCAGAATAAGATCCATAGCTGGTTGTAGAATCTGATATTTGACAGAAATAACTCCAAAAGGGTACTTCATGCATTTCCATATCTTGATACAACATTGGAACCACACATATAGGAAAATCACCAGCAATTCCTCCACCAATTTGGAAAAATCCAATACCATTTTCACTATTTTTCGGATACCAATCGGCTAGGTAAATCATGTACTCAATTCCGGATTTCATGGTCGAAGCTTTCAAATCTCCTTTAATTACATAAGAGGCGAAAATATTTCCCATGGTACTGTCTTCCCAACCTGGAACTATAATTGGTAGATTTTTTTCTGCAGCGGCATACATCCAACTGTCTTTTAAATCGATTTCATAATATTCTTCTAAAACACCAGAAAGTAACAGTTTATACATGAATTCATGAGGAAAATAACGTTCTCCTGCATTATCTGCGTCTTTCCAAATTTTGAAAATATGCTTTTGCAAACGTCTAAAGGCTTCATGTTCAGGAATACAAGTATCGGTAACACGATTTAATCCACGTTCCATTAAATCCCATTCTTCTTGAGGAGTTAAATCCCTATAATTTGGAACTCTTTCATAATGAGAATGAGCCACCAAATTCATAATATCTTCCTCTAGATTTGCTCCGGTACAAGAAACGATTTGAACTTTGTCTCTTCGAATCATTTCTGCAAATATTTTTCCTATTTCAGCAGTACTCATTGCACCAGCTAAAGTAACCATCATTTTGGCTCCTTTTTCTAATTGTTGTTCATAAGCCTTAGCTGCATCTACAACAGTTGCAGAATTGAAATGCAAATAATACTTCTCAATAAACTGACTTATAGGACCTTTACTCATTTTTAATTTTTTAGTTTTTATAGATTCAAATTAACAAATTAATTATTTGATATACAATTTGAATTTTAAATTTTTATTCTTTTATTTTCTAATGAAATTAGTACCACTAAAATATAAAATTGTTTTCTCAAAATCGAATACAATTATACTAATTTGTTTTGATATCCTAATATTTTTAACACATCAGCAGCCGTTTGCTGTTCTGAGAAAACAGTAGTTTTAATTTCACCATTTTCATCAAAATCTATTAAAAGATGCTTTGGTTCAGGTATTAAACAGTGATGCAAACCTCCAAATCCTCCAATAGTTTCTTGATAAGCGCCAGTGTTGAAAAAACCAATATACAAAGGCTTTTCCTTATTGTATTTTGGTAAGTAAATGGCATTCATATTTTGTTCGGAATTGTAATAATCATCACTATCACATGTCATACCGCCTAATAAAACCCTTTCATAAGTATCATTCCACCTATTAACAGCTAACATTACAAAACGCTTGTTTATGGCCCAAGTGTCTGGTAAAGTCGTAATAAATGAAGAGTCAATCATGTTCCATTTTTCTCTATCGTTTTGCTGTTTTTGATACAAAACTTGATAGATTGCGCCACCACTTTCTCCAACAGTAAAAGAGCCAAATTCAGTAAAAATATTTGGAACATCTACTTCTGCTTCATCACAAGCAATTTTTACTTGGTTGATAATTTCATCAATCATGTATTGGTAATCGTATTCAAATGCTAGTGAGTTTTTAATGGGGAATCCACCACCAACATTTAAACTATCTAAACCTGGACATTCCTTTTTTAAAGCTACATATACTTTAATACATTTTATTAATTCATTCCAATAATAGGCATTGTCATTGATTCCAGTATTGATAAAAAAGTGCAACATTTTAAGTTCCAATTTTTTATTTTCATGAATTTGTTTTTTATAAAACGGAACAATATTCTTATAACCTATTCCTAATCTAGAAGTATAAAACTCAAATTTTGGTTCTTCTTCGGCAGCAATTCTAATTCCAATTTTGAATTTCCCTTTTATTTCGGCTTGAAGCAAATCCAACTCTTCGAAATTATCAATTATTGGAATAGTATTTTTATGACCGTTATTGATAATTCTTGCTATGTTTTCAATGTATTGATCTCTTTTAAAACCATTACAAATCACATAGGTACTTTTATTTATTTTACCTGATTGCATTAAATTTTCAACAATATTAATGTCAAATGCAGATGAAGTTTCAATATGAATATTATTTTTAAAAGCTTCATTCATAATGTATTCAAAATGAGAACTTTTTGTGCAATAGCAAAAGTAATATTTACCTTTATAATCACTTTTATCCATTGCGTTTTTAAACCAAGTTTTGGCTCTTTGAATGTTGTTGGATACTTGCGGTAAATAAGTGAATTTTAATGGCGTACCATATTGTTCTACCAATTTCATTAAATCGATACCATGAAATTGTAGGTTATCTTTGTTGAGATTAAATTCTTCTTGAGGAAAATAATAATTTTGATTAATTAAATCCGAATATTTTGTATTCATTGTCTATCAGTAAATTAGAATTAAAAAGCGTTGTTTCTTTATAAAATCTAATTTTCAAACTCGAATATTCGCATAGATGATTTGAAGTTCATCATCGTTAATTATGGAATGCCTTAATTCATCAAAATACAGTATACCAACTAATCCAAAATAACGATTCAATAAAGCTTGAAAAGCCATATAAGTCTCATTTTTGGAGAACGAAAAGGAGATAGTATTTTGTTTTTTATTCATCGGAGCAAATGTAAAAAAATATTATTTCTATATAACAATCTGCAAAACTTTTTTTTTATAATTTGTAATCTTCAAATGAATCTCTAATTATTTCATTTTCAACCTCTTGGTTTATAATAAATTTTCCAATACCATCAAGAAGTACAAATTTTATTTTACCATTTTCATTTTTCTTATCATGAATTAGTAAATCAAGTATCGATTGAATGTCGCTTTTATCAAAAATAACGTCTTCAAATATTGATTTTATTGTTGATTTTATTTCTAAATAGTCCTCTTTTGAAATAAGATTTTTTGACATAGAAATATAACTTTCCAATATCATTCCTATTGCAATTGCTTCGCCATGCAGCAAATTCTTTTTTGATTTTTTATTCATAAAATAACTTTCAATGGCGTGACCTAAAGTATGTCCGAAATTCAACGCTTTTCGAATTCCTTTTTCATTAGGATCTTGCATTACTATTTCATTTTTTATTTTTATTGAATCGAATATAATCGAATCAAAATCGGCAAAATCTATTTTTGATAAATCTAAAAATTGCTCCCAATATGATTGGTTAAATATCAAGCCATGTTTCATTATTTCTGCTAATCCTGAGCGCATTTCTATTTGCGGAAGCGTAGCAAGAAAATCAGAGTCTATTAAAACTAATTTTGGATTATTAATTACGCCAATTTGATTTTTAAGATTACCCAAATCAATTCCGGTTTTACCACCAATTGAAGCATCGACCATGGCTAATAATGTTGTTGGACTATTTATAAAATCAATTCCTCGTTTGAAAGTAGAAGCTACAAAACCACCTAGATCCGAAACTACACCACCACCTAAATTGATTATCAAACTCTTTCTATCAGCGCCTAATTCCGTTAAAACATTCCAAATTTGAATACAGGTATCAATGTTTTTATTGATTTCACCCGCTTCAAATTCAATGATTTCAATTGGACTATCAGTTTCAATTAAGGGTAGTAATTTTGGCAAACAAACTTCATTGGTAATTGAATCTACTATTATAAATAAGGTAGAATAATTATTTTCTGAAATTTGTTTATTCAGTTCTTTATAACCTTCAAGATTGAAAATCACGGAATATCCATTTGCTTTTATTGACTGCATAGGCTTACTACTAGTTGGTGTAAATTGATGGTGCAAAATAAGGTAATTTTTGATTAATAATCAGTATTGTGTTCTTATATTTGCATTATTATTAAAATATACATGGATAAAATTTTCAACAATACTGATGTTGCTTTTTCCTTAAAAAGTGATACCGAATTAGACCGCGCTTATTTTCTATTTAAAATGATTGATAATCAACCACTGGTAAGAATTGGAACGGCGGTAACAAATTTTGCTTTAAAAGCACATTTGCCAGTTGAAGGATTAATCCGTGCCACTGTATTTGATCATTTTTGTGGTGGTGTAAATGAGGTGGATTGTCTTTCTGTTGTTGACAAACTTTTTACCAAAGGAGTTTCATCCGTTTTAGATTATTCTGTTGAAGGCAAAGAAGAAGAAGAGCAATTTGATGCCGCTTTGAAAATGACGTTAAAAACCATTGAATTTGCTAAAGAAAGAGCCGCAATACCGTTTGCAGTTTTTAAACCAACAGGTTTTGGAAGATTCGATTTATATGAAAAAGTAGGTGCTAAAATGGAACTTACCGAATCAGAAAAATCAGAATGGAATAGGGTAGTAACCCGTTTTGATAAAGTTTGTAGTGAGGCTCACCAGAAAAATGTTCCGCTATTAATTGACGCAGAGGAGAGTTGGATGCAAGATGCAGCTGATGATTTGGTCGCCCAAATGATGAAAAAGTACAACAAAGAAAAAGCCATTGTTTTTAATACGTTACAAATGTACCGTTGGGACCGATTGGATTATTTGAAGGATTTACACCAACAAGCGAAAACGGAGGGTTTTTATATTGGAATGAAAATAGTTCGTGGTGCCTATATGGAAAAGGAAAATCTGAGAGCGGAAGAAAATGGATATCCAACACCCATTTGTGAATCAAAAGAAGCTACCGATTTAAATTATGATGCTGCAATTCTTTACATGGTTGAAAATATCGATAGAATGGCCATTTTTGCAGGTACACACAATGAATTATCCTCTTATAAGTTGATGGAATATATGCAGGAATTGAATATTGAGAAAAAAGATGTTAGAATTTGGTTCGGACAATTGTACGGAATGAGTGATAATATAAGTTACAATTTATCTGCAAATGGGTACAATAACGCTAAATATTTGCCTTTTGGTCCTGTTCGAGATGTGATGCCTTATTTAATTCGAAGAGCAGAAGAAAACACTTCTGTTGCTGGCCAAACCAGTCGTGAATTAAAATTGATTACTGCAGAAAGAGATCGAAGAAAAGGGAAGTAATATTCATTCACATTTTTTTTGCCACGAATTACACGAATTACCACCAATTAATTTAATTAAAATTAGTGAAAATTAGTTTATTCGTGGCAGTTTTTTTAGATTTTAATCTTAATCTTGTGCCGTTAGAAATTATTAAACTGAAGATTACTTAGGTTTTTGTAGATACCGTTATCTAAGGCTATTAATTCTTGGTGCGTTCCTTGTTCTTTTATCTTTCCTTCATCCAAAACGATAATTTGATCGGCAGAACGAATGGTAGATAAACGGTGCGCAATAATAATACTTGTTCTTCCTTGCATTAAAATTTCCAACGCTTCTTGAACTAATTTTTCGCTTTCGCTATCCAAAGAAGAGGTGGCTTCATCTAAAATTAAGATTCTTGGATTTTTCAATAATGCTCTCGCAATGGCTATTCTTTGGCGTTGACCACCCGAAAGTTTAATTCCACGTTCACCAACAATAGTTTCAAATTTTTCAGGAAATCCTTTTATAAATTGATAGGCGTTCGCCTGTTTTGCTGCTTTAGTAATTTCTTCTTCGGATGCATTTGGTTTTCCGTAGGCAATATTTTCACGAATGGTACCGCCAAATAAAATGACATCTTGGGGAACGATACTCATATTTCCACGTAGGGTTTCTAAATCGTACTCGTAAATATTTTTACCGTCGATGGTGATTTCTCCACCTTGAATGTCATAAAACCGCAATAATAAAGAGGCTATAGTTGACTTCCCAGCGCCACTAGGTCCAACAATGGCTATTTTCTGTCCAAAATCGGCATTAAAACTTACGTCTTTTAACACTTGGATTTCTTTTCTTGACGGATACGAAAAAGCTACTTTTTTGAAACTTACGTTGCCTTTTAATATTTTTTCTGCAGCAGATTCAGAGGAGTTTATTTTTTCAGGAGTTTCCTCCAATAATTCAAAAACGCGTTCAGTTGCTCCAACTGCTTTTTGAATTTGAGCATACAATTCTGCAATTCCTCCGAATGAAGCTCCAACAAAAGTGGAATACAAAACAAATGATATTAATTGGCCTACACTCATTTCCCCACTAATACTCAATCGAACGCCGAACCAAACTACGGCTACAATGGCACCAAAAAGACAGAATATAATAAACGAGGCAAAGTAACCCCTATATTTTCCTCCTTTAATAGCGATTTTAACAATTTCCTTAATCTTGCCATTATAACGAGCAATTTCGTACCATTCATTTGCGAAAGCTTTAACAATACTAATTCCTTGCATTGTTTCTTCAACGATTACTTGACTTTCCGCAACTTGATCTTGCACTTTTTTGGAGTATTTTCTGATAAATCTTCCAAAAATTACTGCAGCAACCGCTACTAATGGGACAACAGATAACATTAATAAAGTAAGCTTGAAACTCTCACTAGCTAATAATGCGACTCCACCAATTATTAAAATAAATTGTCTTAAAAATTCAGCTATTGTTGATGTTAGTGTGTCTTGAATTTGAGTAATATCGGAGCTAATTCGACTATTTAATTCACCAACACGTTTTTGAGAAAAGAAGGTCATAGGTAATTTCACTAAATTACTGTATAAAGCCAAACGTAAATTTGCCAATGTATTTTCGGTAAAATTTATAAATAACGACAATCTGAAAAAAGAGAAAAGCGATTGAAATAACAGAATAAAAATTAATCCACCAGCGATTAAATTAGCTTGGTCATTGTCTTTATTTTTAACACAATCAATTAAAAGCCCCATTAATTTTGGAAAGGCAAGTGCCGTTCCCCCTGTAAATAACAAGAAAATTAAACCTACGTAAAATTTCCATTTATGATTTTCTGCATATTTGAAAATTAATAAAGCTTTGCTAAGTGAGGATTTAGTAAGTTTTGATTTTGGTAAATCATTTTCTTTGAAACGGGCCATTTATATTTTGTTTATTCTGCAAATGTAGTCTTAAACTAAACTATAAGTATTTAATATAAGTTAAATTCTAAATCCCTATTTTGTTCTATCTAATTCGGTTATAATTGGTTTAATTTGATCTACATCAATTCTTTTGGCTTTGATTTTTTTGTCTTTATCCAAAATATAAATGACAGGAGTAGAGTAGATATCGTATTTGTCTTTTAAATTATTGTAATGTACACCATCATAAACGTTTATCCAATCCAATTTCTTTTCCTCAACATACTTTTTATATTTGTTAAAATCTTGCAGCGTATAAACACTAAACACTTTTATATCTATTTTATCTTTCAATAATTGGTGGTACAAATCAATTAATTTAGGAATTTCTACCTGGCAATGACTGCAATCGACATCCCAAAACACTAGAAGCGTGTATTTTGCTTTAATGGAACTAAGTTTTAAAAATGTCTTTTCAATTTCTGCAGCATTGGCATAGAAAATTTTGGTTAGTTCCTCACTAGTTTTAGCATTTTCAAATCCCATTTTAGCAATTTTATCATGACTTTCTATTGGAATCATAGGCAATTCTGGAGCTATTTCATCAAGTAATAACGGTCTTAATATTTTAGCACGATTAATAATGTTATTTACAATATTATCGTCGTTATAAATATCTTTCGCTTTTCCAGTTTTGAAATATTTATCTACAATATATACAAACACTTTGTCAAACCCCATCACTTTGGAGGTTTCATATTTGTTTACAAAGTTGGCTAATAGCAATTTGTACATTATTGAACCTTCAATAGCTTGGTTCATAATTTGGTCAATTTCTACTGAAACCGAATCAGGATTTCGCATAACAACGGATTCAAAATAACGATTTAAACGACCATAAAAGAAGGGCGTTCTCGCCAATCCATCGTCTTTGAAGTCAACTCCATCCCAATAATGTTTTTTATAATAGTCGAAAACAGCAATACTGTCAGGTCTTCCATTTGATGCTTTTGGTATTTCTTTTAGGTATTTCTCCATTTTTAAGTTCAAAGCATCACTAATAAAACTTCCTTTATTTTTTAGAATAAACGATTTCTCATAATTTTCAATATTTTCATTGATTTCTTTTTGTTTGCTATACATAAAATCGGTAGAATCCTTTTTGCTCTGTCCTTTTGTTTTTGTCAAATAGGATTCAAAATCACGCCTTTGAACCTCGAAATATTTGATGTAATCAAAGAAATCGTTTTGGATTTTGGAGTTGCTACATTGTAAAGACTCCTTATAATTGGAAATAGATTCACTGGAAATGTCCAGATTTTGATTTTCATCATCAACGATAAAGTCAAAATAAATTGATTTGCCTTGCCCTACAAGTGAATAAATCCCTTTGTATAATTTCTTTTTACCGTTGAATACAATTTTACCATTTTTGATATTGGTGCAAGTGTCCACAATCATATTTTTATCAAATTGATAAAAAGTTAAATAGGCGATGGTGTCTTTGCAATGTTTTAAATTTATTTTAATATCATAAGTATTTTGAGCTTTGATAGTATTAAAAGTAAATAAAACGACTAATGATAAGATTATTTTTTTCATAAAAGTATATAAAATAAAATAGTAAATAAATTCTAGTTATCTCAATTGCGCCCCTAATTGCGTTTGGAAATTGTTTTGAAGTTTACTCATTATTTTTTCAATTTGAGAATCGGTTAATGTTTTAGATTCATCTTGAAGTGTGAAGCTTACCGCATATGATTTTTTGCCTTCTGGCAAATTTTTCCCAACATAAACGTCAAATAAAGTGATTTCCTTTAACAAGGATTGCTCTGTTTTTCTAGCAATACTGTAAATATCTTCAAATGCAACCGATTCATCTAAAAGTAAAGCCAAATCTCTTCTTACTTCAGGATATTTTGAAATTTCTACATATTTAATTTTATTTGAAATCGATTTTAAAACCGCATTCCAATCGAAATCAGCATAAAAAACTTCTTGCTTAATATCAAAATGTTTCAAGATTGTTTTTTTTACAGTTCCAAATTCAACCAGTACGTTATTTCCATTTGCAAAAGCAATTCCCTCAGCAAATACATCATTTTCAATCGGTTTAGTTTGGTAATTATTTATACCTAATCTAGACAAAACACTAATTACATATCCTTTAAATAAGAAAAAGTCCGAAGGTTTTTGGGTGTTTGTCCAACTTTCATCCAATCTATTTCCTGTGGTAAATAATGATAAATGTTTTGGTTCATCAAAACCTGATGGTAATTTATGGTAAGTTTTTCCAAATTCAAATAATTTCAAATCGGTATTTCTCCTATTGATATTAAAAGAAACGGCTTCCAATCCTGAAAATAATAATGATTGTCTCATCGCTGATAAATCGATACTTAACGGGTTTAGAATCACTACATTAAAATCTTCTTTTAAATTGTCAGATAACTTTATATAGTCTGGAGTGGTTAATGAATTGGCCATCATTTCATGAAATCCGAGAGATGTCAATTGATTTCCTATAGTATTTTGCACTTTATAATCTTCTGTTCTTCCTGAATTGGATACCGTCGCATTTACTTTATTTGTAAAATTGATATTGTTGTATCCGTAAACTCGAAGTAACTCTTCTATTACATCAATTTCTCTTTGGACGTCCACTCGATAAGAAGGAATAATAAGACCTAAACTAGAATCCGAGACACTGGTAACTTTAATATCTAAGGAAACTAATATTTTCTTTAAGGTCTCTTTTGGAATTACCTGACCAATTATTTTGTTGACATTTTCGAAATTCAAAACAACAGAAAAATCTTCATTTTTAGCATTATTTACATCGATAAGATCTGAAGTTATTTCACCTCCAGCAACTTCTAAAATCAATATAGCAGCTCTTTTTAAAGCATAGTCAGTTATCGCAGGATCAATTCCCCTTTCAAATCTAAAAGAAGCATCAGTACTTAAACCATGTCTTTTTGCTGTTTTCCGAATGGACACCGGATTAAAATAGGCGCTTTCTAAAAAGATAACATTAGTACTTTCAGACACTCCTGAATTTAAACCACCAAAAACACCCGCAATACAAAGAGGTCCTTGCGCATCGCAAATCATAATATCTTCTTCATTTAAGGTTCTCTCAATTCCATCTAAAGTGGTAAATTTTGTTCCTGATTTTACATTGTCAACAATAATATTACCGTTTATTTTGGAGGCGTCAAAAGCATGTAGCGGTTGCCCTAATTCATGTAAAACATAATTAGTAACATCTACAATATTGTTTTTTGGAGTTAATCCAATAGCTTTAAGTTTGTTTTTTAGCCATTCCGGAGAGGATTTTACCGTAATTCCGGAAATAGTAATTCCGCAATATCTAGGGACTAATTTTGTGTTGTTAACTTTAACATCAATCTTGAATGTTCTTTTTTCAACTTGAAATTTATTAACAGAGGGGGTTATTAATTCATATTGTTTTCCGTCTCTTTGAATTAATCCTGCGCGTAAATCTCTCGCAACACCCCAATGACTCATGGCATCAGCACGATTAGGAGTTAAACCAATTTCAAATACTTCATCGGTTTCAATTTTAAATACTTTAGCGGCAGGAGTTCCAGGTGCTAAACTAGAATCAAGAATCATAATTCCTTCGTGACTATCGCCAAGACCTAATTCGTCTTCTGCGCAAATCATTCCATGGCTTTCTTCCCCTCTAATTTTACCTTTTTTTATTTCAAATGATTCTCCTTCTTTATCATATAATTTAGTCCCAATAGTTGCAACTGGAACTTTTTGTCCAACAGCAACATTGGAAGCCCCGCAAACAATTTGAATAGGAGTACCTGTGCCAATATCTACAGTAGTCACTTTTAATTTATCAGCATTGGTATGTTGGGTACAAGTTAGCACATGACCTATCACAACGCCTTCTAAGCCCCCTTTCAAACTCTCAAATTTTTCTACACCTTCAACTTCTAATCCGAGATCAGTCAATACTTCAGCAGTATCTTCCGATTTTAAATCGATATTGATAAATTGTTTTAACCAATTGTATGATATTTTCATATTTTTCTATAATAATGATGCAAATATAAGGATTGCTAATTGTAGTAAGAAAGATTTCTGTTGCTTTTTTAACACCAATTTTTAACTATCTTACTAAAGAAAAATGGGAGCTAAATTGTTGGTTTGTATTTTGTTCTGTATAATAAACGGTAAACCAATAATCGGTTGCCGGTAGTGGATTTCCATTGTAATTTCCATCCCATCCTGGACCTGAAGGCTTGATTTGTTTAATCAGTTTTCCATACCTGTCAAATATATCGATGTAGGAATTGGGTTGATTTCTCAGTTCAGTAATGTTCCATATATCATGAACGGTGTCTCCATTTGGAGTAAAATAATTAGGATAATCAATTATTTGAACGGTAATTTTTTTAACGCCGCAGAAAAATTTATCTCTTACCATTATTTCATGAACTCCCATAGATAAATTAGTAAATTCATTACTGTCTTGATAAGGGTTAAAATCTAATTTGTATTCGTAAACCCCAACAGGCAAAACATTCACGATCACAGTCTGCGTTTGAGAAAAGTAATTGGATACAATTGCAGTTACTATTTCTGGTGGCAAACGAGTCCCGATAGTAGTATTTGCAGTAGCAGAACACCCTGTGGTATTATTTGTAGCAATTACAGAATAGGCACCTGGTTGAGTAACTCGATAATTATTTCTTGTTTGACCAGCAATTATTCCAGTACTGTTAGACCAAACAAATGAGTGATTAATGGAACTAAGGTTAGCAATTAAAGTATAAGATCCGAGTGAATTTCCAACAGCATCCATACAAATAAAACCGTCTTGTGGTAAAGTAACATTTGGTAAACTATTTACAACCAAACTTCCATTAAAAATTGCAGCTGGAGCACAACCTCCTTGAGTAGTTATTGTAAAATTAAAAGTGCCTGTTATTGAAGGTGTTCCGGTAATAGTAAAAACATTGTTGTTGAAATTCCCAGATAATCCTGTAGGTAAATTCCCAGAAGTTATACTGGCATTTGTAGCTAAACCTCCAATATTAAAAGTAATAGGATTGATTATAGTATTCAAACATAATGTTTGTAGAGGAGTATTTAATACTATACTCGGTAATGGATTTATAGTTATAGGGAAATTTGATGTGGAAGCAGTTAGGCAAATTGCAGGATTTGCTGTTATTGTATAGGTTACAACATAGGTTCCAGGCAAACTATTTGCAAGGTTTATTTCCCCTGTAAAAGTATTGATATTTAATCCAGCAGTAGCGCTAAAAACGCCTCCAGTGGTAAATCCTGTTGCAGGAATAATTAAAGGATTTATATCGTTAATACAAATGGGAGAATTATAAGTAAATCCTGAAACAGTTGGTAAAGTTACAGAAAGATTAAAATCTGCAATCGCAAAACAACCTGTAAAAATGTTATTTAACCTGATAAATATTTGTTGTGGATTTGAAGTATTTCTAAAATTGTTAGGTGTTGCAATTGCATTGGTACTAGTAACCGCATCATTATAACTGGTATGATAAGTAGCAACTAAATTGGGTTGTGCACCAATGGCTAAATTAGTGTTTGGTGTCATATCAAAAAAGGCTTCCCCGGGAAAATTAGGTAAACTACATTTTTGAAAATCAATTTTTGAAATGGTTGTTGGTGCTTGAAAAAAAGTGGCAGTTCCAGACCAAGATATTGAAAAGGCACTTACGCCAACCGGTCTATCAACAGCTATATAATAAGTTTCATTATCTAAAACATTCATCCATTGTACAAAACTGTTACCATCAGGACCTGGGCCTTCACTTACATCAATTTCAGTACTGTTTAAACCAGTTAAATTATCTGTTAAATTGGCTTGAAGTGGGTTAGTAGTAGAACATCGAATCGCGGTTCCTAAATTATTACAAGGCACATTAGGGCCAAAAATCCAAAAATCTAAATCTTCAACTAAATCTGGACTTTGTGGTGTTAAAGTAAATCCTAAAGTTCCGCCAGTTCTGATTTTAATCTTCAACCACAAACTATTATTTTCCCCTAAACCGCAAGCATTTCCTGGTGATATTTCTTGAATTCCAATTCCAGTAGCCGTTAATCCGGATAAATTGGCGTTTCCACAAATTAAAATTGCATTAACACAATCGTTTTGTGCAGATAAACTTAATGTTAATAAAAAAGCGATTATAGATAATCTTCTAGATAATTTATTGATAAATAAACTCATATTGGCGATTTAAAATTGAAATGTAAATTTATGTAAATTAATGTTACAATTTTAGTATAGTTAGCTAACTTATGTAATTCCAAATATTTTTTCGTTTGGATATTTCCATAAAAACTTCTCGTAATATCGAATTTATGGGTTTTTCTAACGGAGCGTCTTCTTTGAGAATTTTAACTGCGTAATTTCTAGCTAAATACAAGATATCTCTATCTTTTACTAAATCGGCAATTTGAAGGTTTAAAACCCCGCTTTGTTGAGTCCCCATTAAGTCGCCAGGTCCTCGAAGTTTTAAATCGACCTCTGCAATTTCAAAACCATCATTGGTTCGAACCATAGTTTCCATTCGGGTTTTACTGTTGTTGGATAATTTATTAGAAGTCATTAAAACACAATAACTCTGATCGGCACCACGACCCACACGACCTCGCAATTGGTGCAATTGCGAAAGACCAAAACGTTCGGCACTTTCCACAATCATTACACTGGCGTTGGGAATATTAACACCAACTTCTATAACAGTGGTTGCCACCATAATATTGGTTTTTCCTTCTGAAAATCGTTGCATTTCAAAATCTTTTTCTGATGCTTTCATTTTTCCATGAAGGATAGAAACAGCATATTTAGGTAATGGAAATTCTCTTGAAATGGTGTCGTAACCGTCCATCAAATCTTTAAAATCCATTTTTTCGGATTCTTGAATCAATGGATAAACCACATAAATCTGTCGCCCTAAATCAATTTGCTCCGTAACAAAAGCCATGACATTCAAACGATTATTATCGTATCGATGTACTGTTTTTATTGGTTTTCTTCCAGGTGGCAATTCATCAATCAATGAAATATCTAAATCGCCATACAAACTCATCGCCAAAGTTCTCGGAATAGGGGTGGCGGTCATCACTAAAACGTGTGGAGGAATTTCATTTTTCTTCCATAATTTCGATCGCTGCTCTACCCCAAACCGGTGTTGTTCGTCTATGATCGCCAATCCTAAATTTTGAAATTTCACCTTTTCTTCTAATAAGGCATGGGTGCCAATTAAAATCTGTAATTCACCATTTTCCAATTGTTCATGAATAACTTTTCTATCTGAAGTTTTTGTTGAGCCAGTTAGTTTTTTTATATTGATATTCATTGTTTTAGCCAATTCTGACAAACCAATATAATGTTGATTGGCTAGAATTTCAGTAGGCGCCATTAAACACGCTTGAAATCCATTATCTAAAGCTAAAAGCATACTCATAAATGCCACAATTGTTTTTCCAGAACCCACATCTCCTTGTAACAATCGATTCATTTGGGCTGGATTTCCCATATCATTTCGAATTTCTTTAAGCACTCTTTTTTGTGCGTTTGTTAATTCAAATGGCAAATGATTTTCATAAAAATCACTAAATAAATTACCCACTTTATTAAAAGCATGGCCTTTTATTTTGTGTTTCCGAACTAAATTTTTGGTAATTAAGTGCAACTGAATGTAAAATAACTCTTCAAATTTCAATCGGTATTGGGCTTTCGCCAATGTTTCAGCGCTTTTTGGAAAGTGAATATTGAAAAGGGCTTCCTTTTTTGAGATTAAATTAAGTTCGGTTCGTAAGTAATCAGGTAGCGTTTCTGAAAATAAATTGTGGGTTTCCAGAAATAATTGCTGCATTAATTTATTTACTACTTTATTTGTAATTCCTCTGTTGGTAAGCGTTTCTGTAGATGGATAAACCGGTTGCATGGCTGAACGTAAACTTTTTTCATGGTCTGCTAAAAGTTCAATTTCAGGATGAGCCATATTATATACATTCCCAAATGAAGTACATTTTCCAAAAATTACAATAGGTACATTTAATTCCAAACTCTCGCGAATCCATTTATGACCTTGAAACCAAACCAATTCCATTTGGCCTGTGTCATCTACAAAAGTAGCCACCAATCTTTTTTTTCCCTTTGCCGGTTCAACGGTTTTAATGTGAATAATTTTTCCAATCAATTGAACTTCAACGCTATTATTATCTAATTCGTTGATTTTGTAATATCGAGTTCTATCAATGTAGCGATACGGATATAGATTTATTAAATCGAGGTATTTATGAATGCCTAATTCTTTGCGCAACAATTCTCCACGTTGGGGGCCAACGCCTTTTAGGTATTCAATGGGAGTTTGAAGCAATTGAGACATTGATTAGTCTTTAAACTATTTACAGCGAAGATAGCTTTTTGTTTGCAAATTTGAAAATGACAATCCAGAACTTATTTCACGAAAGTGGTGATATATTAATCAAACGCAATATCTTTGATACTTAAATAATTTTAAATGCACACTCATTTAGCACTACTTCGAGGAATTAATGTTTCCGGTCATAATATGATCAAAATGGATGTTTTGAAAAGCACTCTTGAAAAACTTGGTTTTCAAAAGGTACAAACATACATTCAATCGGGTAATGTTTTTTTGGACTCTGATGAAGAAAGTCCAGCTAAAATAGCATTTGTTATTAAACAAGAAATTTATAAGGTTTTTGGTTATGATGTGCCCATAATCGTAATTTCGAAAGTGGATTTACAAGCTTGTTTTACGAATTGTAATTTTCTAAAAGACAAAGAAGTTGATACAAAAAAGCTCTACGTTGCCTTTGTTTCCAAAGAACTTAAAGAAGAAAACAGCAATGATTTAAAAATGAGTCAGTTTAAGCCCGATGAAGTTCAAATTGACAACACTAGAATATTTATTAAATACCATGTAGGCGCTGGAAAAACGAGATTAGATCAAAAATATATTGAGAAAAAGCTCAATCTAACGGCTACCATCAGAAATTGGAATACGGTTACACAGTTATTAAAAATATTTGAAGAGCAATAAATTATGAGATACTTACTTTTATTTGTTTCTGTATTTTCATTTGGACAACAAACAAAATCGGTTGATTTCACTTCGGTATTGGCTAAAATTGAAATCAACCCTTTGGACAAATCGGTTTCTGGAGAAGTCACCTATAATTTCGAGGTAAATAATACTATTGATACTATTAAAATAGATGCTCAGAATATAGATTTCTTTAATTTGAAAATCAACAACATCGAAGTAAAATACAGCAACAATAGAAAACAAATCTTACTTTTTGAAGGTTATAAATCAGGAAAAAACCAACTGACTTTCAATTATTTGGCGCGACCAAAACAAGCGCTATATTTTGTTGGAAAAGGGGAGCAGCTTCAAATTTGGACACAGGGGCAGGGTAAATATACCAGTAATTGGTTTCCGAGTTTTGACGACCCAAATGAAAAATTGATTTTTAACTTGGATATAAAATTCAATAATCAGTTTGAGGTTATTTCCAATGGAAAATTAGATAGCAAAATTATAAGTCAAGATAATTTTATTTGGAACTACCGAATGAAAAGGCCCATGAGCAGCTATCTTTTGATGTTGGCAATAGGTAAATTTGAAATCAAACAAGAAAAATCAAACAGTGGTAAGTCTTTATTTTATTATATCGAAAAAGAAGATATTTCAAAATTAGAATCTACTTATCGTTATTCTAAAACCATATTTGATTTTTTCGAAAAGGAAATTGGCGTTAAATATCCCTGGGATGTTTACAAGCAAGTTCCAGTTCGTGATTTTTTATATGCAGGAATGGAAAACACTTCAGCGACTGTATTTTCAAGAGACTTTGTGGTTGATGAAATTGGGTTTAACGATAAAAATTATGTGAATGTCAATGCGCATGAGTTGGCACACCAATGGTTTGGCGATTTAATTACTGCGCAATCAGGGAAACACCATTGGCTACAGGAAGGTTTTGCAACTTATTATGCTTTATTAGCTGAAAAAGAAGTTTTTGGAGATGATTATTTCTACAAAAAGTTATATGATACCTCGTTGCAGTTGAGAAATGCATCAAAAACAGATGCTATTCCTATTTTAAGTGAAAAAGCAAGTACCTTATCCTATTATCAAAAGGGAGCATGGATTTTATTTGTTTTAAGAGAAGAAATTGGTTCAAAGATTTTTCAAAAAGCAGTTAAAAACTATCTAAATGGCTATTCATTTAAAAATGTAAGTACCGATGACTTTTTGAATGAAATTAAGAAAATAGCTAAATACGATTGCGATGCCTTCAAAAAGAAATGGCTCGAAAATCCGAGTTTTGATTTTGATTATGCTATCCAATTGTTATCCAAAAATAAGTCGATAAAAGCGTTATTGGAGATTAAAAGTAAGAAAGCAATCCCATTTATAGAAAAGCGAGAATTATTTGAAAAAACAATGATTTCCGAGGTTTATTTTCCAATAAAAGAAGAAATCATCTATCAATGTGAAAAAGTACCCTTTGAGGAAAAGCAGCAACTTTTAAAATTGGCTTTAGCGACTAATGATATAAATGTCCGACAAGCAGTTGCCAATACCACCCCAAAAGTTACCCTTGAATTTAAATCGGATTTCGAATCGCTTTTGAATGACAATTCCTATATCACTAAAGAAATTGCTTTAAGTACTTTTTGGACCCAATTTCCTGAAGATCAAAAGAGGATTTTAGACAAATCAAAAGAATGGATAGGGTTTAATGATAATAACTTAAGAATTTTATGGTTAACATTAGCGCTGGGAACGAAAGAATACCAAATGGAAGCCAAAGCAAAATTCTATGATGAATTATTGAATTATTGCAATCCAGAATTTGAAACTTCTATTCGTCAAAATGCTATGGAAAACTTGCTTTTCATTAATGATAAAGACAAAAATATACTTCCAAATCTAGTTAATTCCTTGGTTAGTTATAAATGGCAATTTTCAAAATTTGGTAAAGATAAAATACGTTTATTACTAAAAAACCCTAACATTCGTAACTATTTAGAACAGTTACTTCCAAATTTATCAAAAGAAGAAAACGTAATTTTAGTTAAAATTTTAGCGGAAACTTCCGTTAAATAATATTATTTTTTTTACATTTGATTAGTATTAACCTCAAATCAAGCACCTTATGTCTTCAAAAAAACTCTTAATTTTGGTTTTGTTATTTCCTTTTTTATTCAACAATTGTAGTAATGATTCAGGAATTGATGGAAATTCAGCAGGGACACCCTTAAATTTTGGAAGCAATGTTTCAAAGAATTTTACAGGACAAATTGTTGACGAAAGTAATAATCCTGTTCCTAATGTTGCCATTACTGTAGCAAATAAAACAGCAACCACTGACGTAAATGGTGTATTCATTATTAATAATGCAACTGTTTCTCAAAAATTTGCTTATGTAACAGCAAAAAAAGCGGGTTATTTAGACGGATCACGTTCCTTAGTTCCTACGAATGGAATGAATAACGTTAAAATCACATTGTTATCAGGAACAATTGTAGGCACCGTTAATTCAGGCGCTACAGGAAGTATTTCTTTAGCTAATGGTGCCAAAGTTACTTTTGACGGAAACTTTAAAACAGAAGCAGGAATTGCTTATTCCGGTGTGGTAAGTGTGATTATGAAACACCTTGATCCTTCAGATGTTACTACCGCAGATAAAATGCCAGGGATGTTATTGGCTCAAAATTCAAACGGGGAGGAGCGAGTATTAGAATCGTATGGTATGATGAATATTGAGTTGAGAGGAGCTGCATCACAAAAATTGCAACTTTCAACCACGGCACAAATTGAAATGCCAATCGCTACAGCACAATTAGCGGCTTCACCAAGTTCAATTCCACTTTGGCATTTTGATGAAACGCTAGGATATTGGAAAGAAGAAGGTGCTGCAACTAAGCAAGGAACCAAATATGTAGGTACCGTTTCTCACTTTTCATGGTGGAATTGCGATGCGCAGTTTCCAACAGTGAGATTAACTGTAACGGTAGTAAATTCCAATGGTGCGCCTTTAGCCAATGTTAGAGTGGGTATTAGAAGAGCTACCAATTCCTATACTGTTAATGGTACAACCAACAGTCAAGGTTTAGTTAGCGGTTTAGTTCCAGCAAATGAAACGTTAACCATGGTGGTGTTTGATTCTTGTGGAAATATCGTTAGCACCACTACTATTGGGCCATTCTCAGCAGATACTACGTTACCAAATTTAGTAATCCCTAGTTCTACAATTCAATCGACGTTAGTTCAAGGAAACCTACTTAAATGCGATGGAACAAATGCTACCAACGGATATGTATTAATGCGTTATGGAAATCAAAACCTATTAACTACCGTTAGCAATGGTGCTTTTAGTTTTACCATGTTAGTTTGTAGCGCTACCAATACTGCATTTAGTTTACAAGGATTTGATTATGATAATTTACAAACTACCAATTCGATTAATTACACGTTTACAACTCCAACAACAAATGTGGGAAATATAACGGCGTGTAATACCATTTCAGAGTTTATTTCGTATCGTATCGATTCAAACACTACTAAATATATTATAGCAAATATTACGGCTTCTGGAAGAGGAACAGCTTCTGGTACTACTAATGCTGGTTTGACAATTTCTGCCTACAATACGGTTGCTCCAAATACAACACAATCGTTTTACTTATTTGGTAATACCATTATCCCAGGAATTTATACCACCTCTGCTTTTTCAATTGAGTCAGCAGACACAGGATCTATTAATGTTCAAACGGTAAATGCGGTTTCTTTTAATTTAAGTGCTGTTGGGGCGGTAGGTCAATATATTGATATTACTTTTAATGGTACCTATACTAATTCAACAGGTTCACACACTATTACCGGTGTAGCCCACGTTATTAGAGATAACTAAGATTAATAAATCTTTAGTTTATTATAAAACCACGCTTTGAGCGTGGTTTTTTTTTAATTGCCACAGATTACCTCCGTTTAATTTTTTTAATTGTTTAACCGAATAACCGATTCAACAAATAACCATTTATTCCTAGCGTTCTTTGCGTAAAACTTTGCGCACTTTGCGGTTAAGGAAATATAAGTCGAAAGTAAAAAGTAAACACGAATTACACCAATTAACACCAATTAAACCACTCGTGACATTGTCATGCTTTCCCGAAGTTTCGGGATTGTTTCAGTATCTAAATGAAAACAGAATCTGAAATAAATTCAGATTGACAAAACAGAAGTACTTTGTTTCTTTTGGTAAAACTTTGATTCTTTTGTGGTAAAAAAAAGTCATAAAGTCGAAAGGGGTTCTAGGTTTTGGGTTTTAGGTTTTTGCAAAAGATTAACCGTTTAATCGTTTAACCGAATCAACAAATAAAAGTTTAACCTTTGATTTACTTTGTTAAACAAAAAAAACCACGCAGTACGTGGTTTTTCTTCATAACTAAATTTTATTAAGCCGTCTTTTTCTTTTTAAGTAAGAAGAAACTCAATACAAT
>CAIJFC010000355.1 GCA_903819815.1 uncultured Bacteroidota bacterium | reverse complement strand
GGTCGCCAAGAACCATTTAACGAATTAATTCATTTCATCAGACCTCATAAAGGACAAATTATAACCGCAAACCGAGTAAATGAATTTTTGGAAGGAAGTGAAATTATTTCTCAATCCAAAGCGCATGTTCAAGATCCGTATTCTTTTCGTTGTATTCCTCAAGTACATGGGGCTTCAAAAGATGCGATTGATTATGTAAAAAAAGTATTTAAAACAGAGATTAATTCGGTTACCGATAATCCAAACGTATTTATAGAAAGCGATCAGATAATTTCAGGTGGTAATTTCCATGGACAACCATTGGCTATAGCCCTAGATTTTCTTGCAATTGCTTTGTCTGAATTGGGAAGTATTTCCGAAAGAAGAACGTACCAATTAATTTCTGGCTCTCGTAATTTACCTCCATTTTTAGTTGATAATCCAGGTTTAAATTCAGGATTTATGATTCCGCAATATACCGCTGCAAGTATTGCAAGTCAGAACAAACAATTGGCAACCCCAGCTAGTGTTGACAGTATCGTTTCTTCAAATGGTCAGGAAGATCATGTGAGTATGGGTGCCAATGCGGCAACGAAAGCGTTACGAATCATGGATAATTTAGAGCGAATTTTAGCTATTGAATTAATGAATGCTTCTCAAGCAATTGAATTTAGAAGGCCTTTACAATCAAGTGATTTTATTGAAATGTTCTTAAAATCGTATCGTCAGGAAGTACCTTTGGTAAAAGAAGATCGAATTTTACATTATGATATTAAAAAATCAGTGGCGTTTTTGAATAGCTTTATGATTGAGGATTTAGAATAATGTAAAATTATTTGGCACAGTTTTAGTTTTGTAGTTTTTAAACTAAAACCATGAAAATTTTAAATCTTTTTGCTGTAGTCTTTTTATGTTTTTTCTTATTTAGTTGTAAAAAAATAGAATCGATTCCCTATGATGGGGTGGATTTTTTATTTAAGGAAATTCAACCTGTAGATGATAAAGAAATTACTAATTTTCCAAATCGTTTTCAGGGGATTTATATAAATAGCGATTCAACGTATTTAATAGTTAGTAAAAAAGATGTTTATTACAAATGGATTGATCAAAGCAAAATTAGTTTTGAAATGTTTAAATCCTTTAAAGACAGTATGAAACAAGTTCAAAACAGGTTGTATTTTAAGGATAATTACTATGTAGAATTTAGAAAATTAAAAGATTCTGTAGAAATTAATGAAATTAATTACGATACTATTTTTTCTATTTCAGAAAATCAAAAAGTAGTTAAAATCAAGCGAACTTTCGTTTTAAACACCAAAGATTCTATATATTGGGGTATAAGATTAATGACTTTTAATAAAAACAATCTACAATTAAAAGACATTTATTCACTAAATGATTTAAGAAGAATAGATTCAATTTCTGAAATAAAATCAGTAAAAATAGATTCTACTAAGAACTTATTTCAATTGTCTAAAAGAGAATTTAAATCAATGTTAGTTTTAAAAAATTTTGGCTTTGAAAAGAGCTATAGAAAAGTAAATTAATTCAGAGAATATTACATTTTATGTTTAAAATTCTTCTCGATAGCTCTAATCATTTCACCTGCAATGTCTTTATTAGTAGCACCTTCAATTCCTTCTAATCCTGGCGAAGAATTTACTTCCAATAATAACGGCCCTTTTGAAGATCGTATAATATCTACTCCAGCCACTTTTAAATCCATGGCTTTTGCCGCTTTTATGGCTATCCTTTTTTCTTCAGCAGTAACTTTAATCACTGATGCGGTGCCGCCCAAATGAATGTTAGCTCTAAATTCTCCTGGCATGGCTTCGCGTTGAATTGCTGCTACCACTTTACCGTCAATTACAAAACAGCGAATGTCTTTTCCGTTGGCTTCTTTAATAAATTCTTGAACTAATATATTGGCATTCAAACTTTTGAAAGCATTAATTACACTCTCGGCCGCTTTTTTGGTTTCAGCCATTACCACCCCTTTTCCTTGAGTTCCTTCCAATAATTTCACAATTAATGGAGGTCCGCCTACCATTTTAATCAAATCATTGGTGTCCAGAGGGGAGTTGGCAAATCCTGTCGTAGGAATATCAACTCCATTATTCAATAATAATTGTAAAGAATACAATTTGTCACGAGATTGAGTGATTGCTGAAGCAGAATTCAAGCAATACACTTTCAAAGCTTCGAATTGGCGAGTTAAAGCACAGCCATAAAAAGTAATACTGGGACGAATTCTTGGGATAATTGCATCAAAATCATCTAAAATTCTCCCGCCACGATAGTGAATTTCAGGAGTGGTCGCGTCCAATTTCATGTAACATTCCTTGATATTTAAGAAATGCATTTCATGACCGCGCATTTCACCAGCTTCCATGATTCTTTTATTGCTATACAATTCTTTATTACTTGCCAAAACTCCAATACGAAGTCCAGTAGTCGCTTTTTCTGAAGATTTATAAAGTTCCGTTAGTTTATCAGATGTTGGTTCGCCCAACAAGTATTTTTGTTCTGGATCTACAAGAACCCTTCCGCTCATGGCTTCACGCCCTAAAAGCATTCGGAAACCCATTGAATCTCGATTGGTTAAAGTGATCTCAATAGGCCAATTTTTACCGCCTATTTCCAATTCAGAACCTATAACGTAGCGTTGTTCTCTAAATCCGCTAGAACTTTTTACAATTCTTTTATCAATTAATTTGGATTCACAATGAATAATAGTTTTTACGTTGTTTTGAATTGGATTAATATCAAATTTCACCCAATTTTCACCATCTTTAATAAATGGTGCTATATTTATAGCATGCAAAGCCGATGTTTTAGCACCCGAATCAACCCTAGCTTTAATGGTAGGAATTCCTAAATCAGGGAAGGAACACCATTCTTCACTACCAACGATAACTTTTTCTTGTAACATATTATGGAGTGTAAATTGATATAATTATATTTTCCAAAAGTATATATTTTGTTTTAAATAAATTAAAGAATTATATTAAATAATAAACCCATCTAATTTTAATAAAAAGACGGGTTTAAATTAGGTTATATATTAATTTTATTGTTTTGTTGGCTCTGGTGCTTTTTTTACATTCACGAATAATTCTTGAGAAGTTTCGTTTAAATCCATATAAATCTCGTCTCCAGAACTAATTTTACTGGTAATAATTTCTTCTGCAAGTGCATCTTCAACATATTTTTGAATCGCTCTTTTTAGTGGTCTTGCACCAAATTGTTTGTCAAACCCTTTATCGGCAATGAACGCTTTGGCACTATCCGATAAATTTAAATTATAGCCCAATTCTTTTACTCTTGCGTATAATTTTTTCAATTCAATTTCAATAATCAAATCAATATCGTGTTTTTCTAAGGCATTGAAAACAATTACATCGTCAATTCTATTAAGAAATTCCGGTGCAAATGCTTTTTTAAGTGCGTTTTCTATGATACTTTTAGAATTTTCATCTGCCTGAGAAATTTTAGCTGAAGTACCAAAGCCAACTCCTTGACCAAAATCTTTCAATTGACGCGCACCAATATTAGAAGTCATGATAATAATCGTGTTTTTAAAATCGATTTTACGACCCAAACTGTCCGTTAAAT
>CAIJFC010000354.1 GCA_903819815.1 uncultured Bacteroidota bacterium | reverse complement strand
CCGATCTAGTTCGAAATTCTTACTTAGGTTGAAGATTGTATTAATTCCAATATTATCAAATTGTTAATTTTTGTATATTATTGATATTGAATGTTTTAAGCCATATAATGATTAACCAGCTGTTCTAATGGGTGCAAAAGTAAGTCGATGGTAAATATCTATAAAATAGATATAAAATACAATGATTTAGTACATTTGCCGACTTAAAATAATTCATGAGGCAACTACTTGTACTATTTTCATTTTATTTATTCCTAAGTCAATCGGTATTAGGTCAAACAGTACCTCCCAAAAAACAATGGTTTGAGTCTATTCAATTAAGGGGCTACATGCAAGTACGTTACAATAGGTTATTAGAAACCAATCCGCTGTTACAGTGTGCACAATGTGATAGAAGTTGGGGAGATAATGGAGGCTTTTTTATTCGACGTATGCGTTTGATTTTTAGTGGTCAAATAAGTGAACGTGTATACTTTTATATTCAACCAGATTTAGCTTCTAATCCTTCATCCACAGCTACACAATATGCTCAGATTAGAGATGCATATGTAGATGTTGGGTTGGATGCAAAAAACGAATTTAGATTGCGTGTTGGTCAAAGTAAGGTTCCGTTTGGTTTTGAGAATATGCAGTCTTCTCAAAATAGGATTCCTTTAGATAGAAACGATGCTTTAAATAGTGCTGTTGCAAATGAACGTGATTTGGGGGTATTCTTTTACTGGGCACCCAAAAATATAAGAACTCTTTTTGCTAGTTTGGTAAATGATGGATTAAAAGGTTCTGGTGATTATGGTGTTTTTAGTTTTGGTGCTTATAATGGGCAAACAGCAAATAGAGCTGAAGCAAACAACAGCCCTCATATTGTTTCAAGGTTTTCATATCCATTTGCTGTAAATAAGCAGATTGTTGAAATGGGGGTTCAAGCGTATACTGGTCAATATATTTTAACACCTGATTTGATTAATGCAGGTGTTAAGTTACCTGCAACCCGTTCTTTTTTAGACCAACGTATTGCTAGCTCCTTTGTGTTGTATCCAAAGCCATTTGGCATTCAAGCGGAGTACAATATTGGAAGAGGACCTAGATTTAATAAAGTATCAGATTCTGTAGAAGTGTCATCGTTAAAGGGTGGTTATATTACAGCTTCTTATAAGACTCAAAAAGGAAAGCATGTCATTATTCCATTTTCGCGTTATCAATATTACCAAGGGGGTAAAAAACACGAAATGGACGCGATGGCTTATGATGTAAAAGAGTTTGAAGTAGGGGTAGAATGGCAGCCTAATAAAAATATTGAATTAGTAACTATGTATACCTTTTCTGATAGACGATTTGAGTCATTTAAAAATCAAAATAACCAACAAAAGGGCAGTTTATTAAGGCTACAGTTGCAGCTTAATTTTTAGTTAGTTATGTTTTCACAAAACGGAAATCAACCGATTTCAGTCGAATTCAGGGGGTGTTTTCCTCACGCAGAGTAATAATACAAATGTTATGTTCAATTTGGCTCGCCTTACAAACGAAAGATGCAACTATAATAACTTTATTCAGTATGTGACTATTTGGAAATTAGTTTGATTTTATAAATTAGAAATAGTAACTTAGAATATTGATAAAAATTATTTATGGAGGTAAACAAAAAAGTAAATTGGGTACAAAATCCAACTAAAAAAATTGTAACACTTTACATAATTTTTACTTCTATCGGGAGTTTACTCATGCTATTATCCATTACAGACTTTTTTACAGAAACTCCTTTTCAAAAGAGAAATATCCCAATGTTTATGTTGTTAATGTCAGCTATATGGGGTTGTATAAATATTGTAGGTAATTACAATAGGAATAAAAAGATAACAATTAATTAAAACCTCACGCAGAAACAACAAAGGACCCACGATTTAACGTAAGTCCTTGATTTATATTTTAGTTAGCGCTTAGTATTTTAGCAACCCTTTTGGATACTGTGTTTGAAGATATAATTGCACCTTCCATGTAGCCGCTAAAAGTATTTGAAGTTTCTGTTCCTGTAAAAAAAAGATTCCCATTCATATAACTATCTTCATAAACAGCGTGTCCGTTATTAAAATGAGGTGGTAAAAATATATCTTCTTTTGGTTGTATATATTTATTATCCCAAATTTTATCATTATAACTTTCAAATTTCTCTACTTCAGCGCCATAATAATGTTTCAATTGCGTAATCACTTTTTCTTTTCGTTCAGCATGAGTATAATGATAGGCCGATCCATTTAAAAACCCCTTTAATGAAAATTTTGTGTTTTCATAATTAGAGTGATCGTACATCTCCGTGGCTAATCCAGATTGACTAAATATGCTTCCAGAAAACCCATTATCTTTCCAAAACGCTTTTTTATATTCAACAGAAAATTTTACAGAACCGCTCATCCAGGTTTGTGTTTTTTTCATTATTTGGTTGATGCCTTCAGGCAAATTAGGAGTGAATTTAATCATATCGTTGGCTACCTTAGGCGGCAAGGCAATAATTACTTGTTTAGAAAAGTAGATACTACCCAAGCTGTCAACAATTTTGATTTTATTGCCTTCTACTATAATACAATTTACTTCAGTATTTAGGATAATATTTT
>CAIJFC010000353.1 GCA_903819815.1 uncultured Bacteroidota bacterium | reverse complement strand
CTTGAATGCTCGACACATAAGCCGAAGGCACGTACAATACATTCATATGCTGGGAGTTTAGAATAAAATAATGTTATTCCAATTTAGCGAAGGACTAACTCAATCATCACTGGCAATAACAATATTAATATTAAAAAACTCTTGTATGACAGTAAACCAGCGTTATTCAATTTTATAACCTTGCCAACCTAGAATAAATATTGTATCTCTATTTTGAATAATATAAATACGTTTTTCACCTAACGTATTAAATCATTATTAAATTGCAAAACGCCTCTTGTGTCTTAATAACAATTTCATTTTATTATTTGGGAAATTGAAATCATAATATTGAATACTACTACTATTTCTTAATAATACGAGGAATACTGTGTACTACATTAACCCGGAATTTGAGCCACATTTTCTCCAAAAACTTCTTTTTTGATTAACGGCAATTGAACTAACAATTTTTTCATGCCTTCTACACCAAGCTGAACAGTATTATGAGAATGATAATCTTCAACATAAGAAACTTCTTCCAAACCTTTCGAAAAATAATTGGCATAATTTAGATCACGATTGTCAGCAGGAATTCTATAGAATTCCCCCATGTCTTCGGCTTTAAACATTTCTTCGCGTGTGCAAAGTGTTTCAAATAATTTTTCACCGTGACGAGTGCCAATAATTTTCACTTCATTATTTGCGTTACAAAGTTCTTTGAGAGCTTGTGCCAAATCTCCAATTGTTCCAGCTGGAGCTTTGTTAACGAATAAATCACCCGGCTTACCGTATTCAAAAGCAAACAAAACTAACTCTACAGCTTCTTCCAAAGACATAAAAAAACGGGTCATGTTAGAATCAGTAATTGTCAGGACACCTCCCTCTTTAATTTGTTTCAAAAACAATGGAATTACCGAACCTCTAGAAGCCATTACATTTCCATAACGGGTTAAACAAACCGTGGTTTCCGTCAAATTTCTGGAGGCAGCAATCGCCACTTTTTCCATCAAGGCTTTCGAAATTCCCATCGCATTGATGGGATAGGCCGCTTTGTCGGTACTCAAACAAATTACTTTTTTTACTTTATTGGCAATTGCAGCATCAATTACATTTTGAGTTCCAAAAACATTGGTTTTTGTAGCTTCCAATGGAAAAAATTCACAGGAAGGAACTTGCTTTAAGGCTGCTGCATGAAAAACATAATCAACACCATGCATGGCGCGTTCTACACTGCTGTAATCCCGCACATCACCAATATAAAATTTGAGTTTGTCATTTTTTAAACGGTTCCGCATATCATCTTGCTTTTTCTCGTCACGAGAAAAAATTCTGATTTCGCTAAAATGATTGGTATGCAGAAAACGGTTTAAGACTGCGTTACCAAAGGAACCAGTTCCCCCGGTAATTAAAAGGACACTGTTGTTTATTTTATCTTTGAAATCTCTTTTTCCCATATTGGAATTAATTTATTAATACTAAAAAAATTTGAAAAATTGACTGCATTAATTGACATTTTATCATATTCTTCTTTATTTATATCTATAATATGGTCTATTTTTAAAGCAATTTCTGAGGGTTTATTGTCTATCCAATACCCACATTTTAAATTATTCAAGTCTTCCCAAGGAGTTCCTTTTGATGCAATTACTGGAGTCCCTTGTTCAAGTGATTCAATTACTACATTACCGAAATTTTCAGATTCAGATATTAGAATTAGTGCTTTTGATTCAGATAAAAGTATCTCTTTTTCCGATAAATTAATTTCACCTATAAAGGAAATTTTCTCTGTTAAATTATTTGAAAAAACTAACAAATCAAGATTATTTTTATATTTTAAAAAT
>CAIJFC010000352.1 GCA_903819815.1 uncultured Bacteroidota bacterium | reverse complement strand
TTCCGATTATTTGAATGAATTACGAATCAATGAAGCTTGCCGATTATTGGTTCAATCAGATAAATCAATTAACCAAATATCTTTTGATTGTGGTTTTGAAACATTGAGTTATTTCAACAGGGTTTTTTTAAATAAAAAAGGCGTGACACCATCATTGTTTAGAAAACATAACTAAAGTTAATGAAAAAATCGTAACTATTTTTAAATAAAATAATTACGATTTTAAAAAGTGGAAATAGAAGATTTGTCCTCGAACTTTTGAACCGAAAACCTTCTTCAAAATAAATGAAAAAGGCTTTTGGTTCGACTTGTGGAATCGCCGGGAATCGAACCCGGGTCCAAACAAGCAACTAAAAAACTTTCTACACGCTTATTTCCTGATTGAGTTTTCGATGTTGTGTTTGACCAGAAACAGTCGCACAACACTTATCTTCTTAATTTTCGAAATCCACCCGAAGCGCATGAAAATCTAGGTTTAAATTTACGATTCCCCTTTATCGACCGCTATAAACCAGAGCTTTCGTGGAGAATCCTGCTTTCCGCGCCTAGCGCGGACGAGGCTAATCTTACTATAATTCAGATTATGCAGCAAGAGCGTAGTTTCCTTCGCCGTGTATGTGTTTTGAAACCTTTTATTAACGAGAATTGTCCCAGTTCTCGACGTGCTTACTTTTCAATTCGACTTGCTGTCAAAACCAGTCGACCCCAAATAGAACTGCAAATATAGCATTTATTGAGTTAGGAGTTATGATTTAAGAATTTAGATTTAAGATTTAAGAAACAAGATAATAGACGAATAGAGGAATGACTTTTCAATTCGGGTGAATTTGTTAATGATCTTAATTTTTTTATCCATTATCTGGCGGTCTATTATCCATTATCTATCGGTCTATTATCTATTATCTATCCGGTCTATTATCTTTATTCACCAAATTCATCCTCCACTTTAAAAGGATAGTCTCCAAATAAAGGAGCTAATTTTTTAACGTTATAAACGCTTTTCATTGATTTATTTGTCAGTGCAATTATGGTTACATTTTCCTTTATCAAAGTTACATAGGATGACATATTTCCATGCCACCATCCGTTATGAAAATAAAATTTTTGTCCAGTTTCAAAATTTATCATACGAATTCCCAGACCATAATTTTTCTGACCTTTGTGTTCGTTACTGTAACCTTTATATATTTTACTTCGCAATTCTGGCATTAAAAAATACTTTGAATTTCTAGCCATATCAAGTTTTAATAGGTCTTTAGGAGTGGAATATATATTCTTATCTCCATAAATGGCGTCCAGATATTCACAAGCTATTTGGGTGCCATTTACTTTATAGGAAGGAGTAACTGCATTTTTATCTTTTTTATAGTCAAAAACAAAAGTGTGTTTCATACCTAAAGGTTCAAAAATCATTGATTTCATAGCCTCAGGGTAGCTTTTTCCAGTTGCCTTTTCGATAATTAAAGCCAACATCGCATAATTGGTATTGCAATATTGAAATTTAGTATTGGTTTTACTTTCCAAGCTTATTTTCTTATTTATCATCACATTTAAAACGTCTTGATTATTCATAATTTTATGATTGTCCCAAATCGCTTTATCATTAGTAAAATAGCCGTAATTTCGCATTCCACTTCGATGACTTAGCAAGTTTTTAATGGTAACTTCAGGATAGGGAAATTCCTTTAAAAGGGAAGTCACTTTTTGATCTAATTCGATTTTACCTGCATTAATTAATTTTAAAATTACTGTTGCCGTAAGAACTTTGCTAACCGATGCAATGTGAATGGGAGTTTCACTTGTAATAGGAGTTTTCTTTCGCATATCACTAAATCCAGAGTAATTTTCATAGATTATTTGACCGTCTTTTGCAACTAAAAAACTGATATTGTTATTTTTTGAAGGCCAATTTTTATTAAAAAAATGATCAATTTTATTTTTTTTTGAACCGATATAAGATTCAGTCAATTTAGGAAAAATGGAATCTGAAGGCTTCATTTCCAATGATAAAATGGATTCGCGATTGGGATCATAGTTTTTACAAGAAAAAAATACAAAAAAGTAAAAAAAAAGTAAAATATAAAACAGCGGCTTTTTAGGTGTCATTAGATCAGGAAAAAAACAAATATATAGGAAAGCAATGTATTTTCAAACCCTAATTTATTCCAATAAGATTAAAAAAATCAGCTCAAAACATAAGAGGTTGTTTATCAATAATAAACGATATTATTTTTATTAAAATAAATTTTGACATCCATTCGCTTAAGCTTACTTTTGAATGAAAATTAAATAAATTAAAGAATGAAATTCGGAATCATAAAAGAAAGAAAAAATCCGCCAGATAGAAGAGTTGTTTTTTCTCCTGAAGAATTGATCCAATTGAAAAATCAGTTTCCAAAAGTAGAAATACAAGTTGAAAGTTCCGATATTCGAATTTTTACGGATGAACATTATTCCAACTTAGGAATAAATGTTTCAAATGACATGACCGATTGCGACGTATTATTTGGAGTTAAAGAAGTTCCGGTAGACTCTTTAATCCCCAATAAAAAATATTTCTTTTTTTCTCATACCATAAAAAAACAACCCTACAATAGAAAACTATTACAAGCACTGATAGAAAAAAATATTGATTTCTATGATCATGAAACCATTGTTGATGCTAAATATAATCGGTTAATTGGTTTCGGGAGATATGCAGGAATTGTTGGAACTTACAATGCATTTAGAGCGTTTGGAATCAAATTTGGTTTATTTACTATTCCAAAAGCGGAAACCCTTTCAGGAAAAGAAGATTTAGTAGCCAAATTGAAAAGACCAGTTTTGCCTCCAATTAAAGTGGTTTTGACAGGTTGCGGAAAAGTTGGAAATGGCGCTAAAGAAATTCTTGATGCTATGAAAATGAAGGAAGTTACTGTGGAGAATTTTCTTACTAAAAAATATTCAGAACCGGTTTATGTTCAAATTGAAGTCTTAGATTATAATAAGCGCAAAGACGGAAAATTATCAGGAAAAAAGGATTTTTATTCTAATCCTACCGAATACACTTCTGATTTTGAAAGATTTACAAAAGTGTCTGATATTTTTATTGCAGGGCATTTTTATGGAAATGACGCTCCTTTTATATTAACCCAAGAAATGCTTAAAGCTAACGATTGTTCCATTAAAGTAGTTGCCGATGTTTCTTGTGATGTCAATGGGCCAATAGCTTGTACTATAAAAGCATCAACCATTGCCGAACCGTTTTTTGGTTATTTACCAGGCGAACATAAAGAAGTGGATGTATTTCATCCAGCCGCAATTGTAGTCATGTCTGTAGATAATTTACCCTGCGAATTGCCCAAAGATGCAAGTGAAGGTTTTGGAGAACTATTTATGAAGCATGTAATCCCCGCTTTTTTCAATGGCGATAAAGACGGAATTCTACAAAGAGCCAAAATGACCGAAAATGGAAAACTTACCGAAAGATTCCAGTATTTACAAGATTTTGTAGATGGAAAATGAACCGATTTACATCCTCAAAAACTCAGAAATAAATTTTGTTTTTAAAATTTATCGGATAAATATTTTATATTCTTTTTATATAAATGTATATTTATCAAATATTAGTATTTAGTTTTATCGCTTAATTAATTTTACTATAATGATAAATCAAAAGATTTATCATTACAACCAACTTTAAAAAAAATTTTATGAATTCAAAAAATGTTCAAACCAAATGGGGACAGTTTATTCCCTTAGTAACCGTTTTTTTCTTTTGGGGATTTGTTGCCGCGAGTAACGATATCCTTATTCCAGTATTTAAAAAAGCCTTCGATTTAACTCAAGGTCAAAGCCAGTTAGTTTCATTGGCATTTTATATTGCTTATACTGTAGGTTCCCTTATTTATATGGGAATTTCTCTTTTGATGAAAGAAGATCTAGTGAATAAAATTGGTTATAAAAATGGATTGGCATTAGGTTTAGGAATTTCAGCTTTAGGGACATTATTGTTTTATCCAGCGGCAAATACAGGTTCATTTCCATTAATGTTGTCTGGTTTATTCATTGTGGCATTGGGATTTTCATTGCAACAAACGGTAGCAAATCCTTTAGCGATTGCTCTTGGCCCAATTACTACTGGTTCTCAAAGATTGACATTAGCGGGTGGAATTAATAATTTTGGAACTACCATAGGACCTTTAGTTGTGAGTTTTGCTATTTTTGGATCAAGCGCTGGTGCAAATACCGAAATGAGTATTGAAAGCGTTAAAATTCCTTATTTAGTTTTAGGATTGGCTTTTTTATTAGTGGCCATTTTATTGAAATTTTCATCACTTCCAGATAAACCAGAAGCCGTAGTTGAAGTAAAAAATGAGGTAAATGCATCACGAAGTTCTGCTTTAAAATACCCACAATTAATTATGGGGATGATTGCAATTTTCGTTTACGTAGGGGTAGAAGTTTCAACAGCAAGTAATTTGCCTGCCTACATGGAAAATATAATAAATTTGAAAACTAATTTAAAATTTACAGTACAAGATATTGCCCCTTATATTTCATTGTATTGGGCGAGTTTAATGATTGGTCGTTGGACAGGGGCAGTTGGGGCTTTTACTGATGACATGAACTTACAAAAAGTATTCAAATTCTTAGCACCGTATTTGGCTTTTGGCGTATTTTTATTAGTTAATGCAATTGCAAAACACGACTTAACGCCATTTTATGTTTACGGTTTAATCATCTTCGTATTGATAGCTGCCGATATATTAAGTAAAGGAAATCCTGCTAGAATGTTACTTATATTTTCTGTATTGGGAATTGTAGCTTTAGGTATTGGGATGACAACATCAGGAATGACGAGTGTATACGCGTTTACAAGTGTAGGTTTATTCTGTAGTACTTTATGGCCATGTATCTTTACATTAGCAATTAGCGGATTAGGAAAAAACACTAGTCAAGGAAGTAGTTTCTTAATTATGATGATTATGGGTGGTGGAATTGTGAGCTGGTTACAAGGTTATATTTCTGAAAGCATCGGTATTCAAGGTAGTTATATTGTGGGAGTTTTATGTTTTGTTTATTTGGCATTTTATGCATGGAAAGTAAGTGGAATATTGAAAAACCAAGGCATTGATTTTGACAAGCCTGTTTCAGGCGGTCATTAATAATAATTAACTCAATAGTATTAAAAGGATTTGTATTTTTGCAAATCCTTTTTTATTTTTAATAATTACAAGAATTAGTATAGTAACAAAAACACTTTTTATTCGTTTTGCAATAAAACGAAGTTAAACAATGAAAAAAATTTATTTTTTACAAGCCTTTTTATTTGGAGCCCTACTTTCTGCCTCCGCTCAAGAAACCAACAAAAAAGTCGAAGAACTCAAAGAAGTTACCATCGTTAAAAGCAAAAAAGCAATTGAACAAAGAGCGGATCGTACCATTTTTGATTTTGCCAATCAACCCAATTTGAATTCCGGTTCTGTTTTAGAAGGGTTGAAAAAACTACCTGGTTTAATAGCTTCAGATATTGCCGGAATGATGTACCAAGGGAAGCAACTGGATGTATTTATGGACGGAAGACCTTTGAATATTTCTTCTAATGAATTGAATGGATTTCTGGAAGGAATGCCAGCTAATGCAATTGAAAAAATTGAAATAATTACGCAACCAGGAGCTGAATTTCCGGCTACTTCAGGAGGGGCAATTCTAAATATTATTACCAATAAAAACGCAAAAAATTTTCTAAGCGCAACCTATACAAACAGTATTAATGTTACCAACTACGATCATTTAAGATGGAGAGTTAACAATAGTGTTTTGCTGAATGCCAAAAACAAATACTTCGGATGGCAATTGAATATCGGGCAAAACTATAGGGAAAGTGCAGTTTGGGCAACATTATTTAAAGAAGAAAACGGAGGTCAAACGGTAATTACTTCTACTGCGACCGACAGAACGGGGAGAAATAATTTCATAAAATCAGCGTTGACATTCGATTTTAAAAAAGACCGATTATTATTGAACTATGATCTAAATAATAACAACAACGGAAATGCTACTTTAACAAATGGACCTGGTTTTTCTTCTCAAGATCAATCCGATTCTAAAGGTTGGAGACAAGATGCCGTAGCGACCTATCAAAAACGTTTTACAGATAAAACAAAAAAATTAGATTTTAGATTTAATTTTAACCGAAATCAAAATAGCTTTATATTCAATACAACTGGTTCAGTATTCGACTTAGAAAACTCCTCCGATCAAAAGTTATACAACTGGAAGTTTGACTATTCACAGCCAATCGCTTTTTCTGATGAGGGTAAATTGAGTTTTGGGAGTTTATATGAAGTATTGAGTTTTCAAACCAAAAATAGGTCAGTAGTTAATTTGGAATATGAAAGAAAAACTACCGCAGGTTATTTTGAATTACAAACCAAGTTTAATAAGTTGAGTTTTATTCTTGGCGGGAGAGCAGAAGACTACAACATTACTGGAAATACAAGTACAAACGATTTAACTCCTTTCAAACAGTTTCGTTTTTTTCCAAATGCAAGTGCACAGTATAACTTTAATAAGTCGATTTTCTTTAATTTAAATTACAATAAGAAGATTACTTTGCCAAGTACCTCTGCCTTGAATCCAAACAATACGACTTATCAAAATCAAAATGTTACAACTATTGGAAATCCAAATTTGCAACCTACCATATATGATAATTATGAAGTGAAATTAAGTGCTTTTGATTACGCGTTTATTGGATATTCATTAAGTTCAGCTAAAAATCAAGTGATACAAAGGTTGAGTTTGAATTCAAATATTGTGGTTAATACCAACGAAAACGCGGCAGAAGTTAAAGTTCATAATTTTAATATTGGATTGCCGATTCCATACATGTTGTTTACTAAAGGCCTTGCTGAAACGCTGAAAATGAATGTCAATCCAGATGAGATGAACTTCCTTTTTGTATATGCGGGCTACCAATTACATCAATTACCATCTATAGAAACCAAAGGATTTTGGGTTTATAATTTAATGTCACAAATGGTATTGCCAAGTAAAATCAAGTTTGTTGCCAATTTCAGTTACATCACTGCCAAAGGAAATTACTACTATTTCATTGCAAATAAACCGTTCAATAACACGCTTGATTTGTCATTTTCTAAGAAGTTTTTAAATGATCAATTGTCTGTTTCAATTAATTTGGATGATGTTTTTAATACCAACCAATCTGAGTTCATGGCTTTCAACACCCCATTATTGTCAAACAATAAATTGGATACGCGTCGGTTTGGATTTAGTATCAATTACAAGATTCCAACAAAAAATAAATTAGCTAAAGAAACTCCTATTTTATTGAACAACGATAAAAAAGAGGAAACCGGCATTATAGGAAATTAAGCTATTGTCATTGACCAATTGCTGTTAAAGCAATTGGAAGTTTAGGTTTGGTTTAATTACTATAAAATCCTATTTTTACGAAATAAAATTTAGGATTATGAAAAATATACATTACTTCTTTTTGCTTTTATCGATAGTTTCTTTTGCGCAAAATACCGATGAAATCAAGTTCAAAGAAATCTATAAAACGGCTTTAACCAATTCCAAATGTTATTCTTGGTTGGACGATTTATCAAATAAAGTGGGTGCTCGTTTATCAGGTTCAATAGGTGCTCAAAAAGGGGTAGAATATACCAAAGCGCAATTGGAAACTTTGGGTTTAGACCGAGTCTATCTTCAAGAAGTGATGGTTCCAAAATGGGTTCGTGGCGAAAAGGAAGTCGCTTATATTGTAGATAACAAAACCAAAATTTCTATTCCAGTTTGCGCTTTGGGTGGATCAGTGGCAACCCCTAAAAAAGGACTAACTGCTGCCGTTATTGAAGTGCATTCCATCAAGGAAATAGCTGAATTAGGCGAAGAAAAAATTAAAGGTAAAATTGTATTTTTTAATCGTCCGATGCAGCCAGACAATATAGAAACGTTTACTTCCTACGGAGGTTGCGTGGATCAAAGATTTGGCGGCGCAAAAGAAGCGTCAAAGTTTGGAGCAGTAGCCACCATCGTTCGCTCCATGAATATGAGATTGGATGATTTTCCTCACACTGGTGCGCAAAGTTATGGTGACCTTCCAAAAGACCAATACATACCTGCAGCTGCAATAAGTACTAATGCAGCGGAATTATTGAGTAAATCGCTTAAAGCAAATCCCAATTTGAAATTCTATTTGAAGCAATCTTGTGAGCAATTTGAGGATGTTTTATCGTATAATGTTATAGGAGAAATTAAAGGAAGTGAGCATCCTGAACGAATTATGGTGGTTGGAGGGCATTTGGATTCTTGGGATTTGGCAGACGGTTCCCAAGATGATGGGGCAGGAGTGGTCCAAAGTATGGAGGTTTTAAATATTTTTAAGAACATAGGTTACAAGCCTAAAAATACGATTCGGGTAGTATTATTTATGAACGAAGAAAACGGCGGTCGTGGTGGTAAAAAATACGAAGAACTCTCAAAAGCAAATAATGAAAACCATATTTTCGCATTAGAAAGTGATTCTGGAGGATTTTCACCAAGAGGATTTTCATTTGACACCGATCAGGCAAATTTGACCAAAATCCTAACATGGAAAGGTCTTTTTGAGCCCTATTTAATTCATAGTTTCACTAAAGGCCATTCTGGCGCTGACATAGAACCACTTACCTCTGTTAAAATAATTAAGGCAGGTTTGCGCCCTGATTCTCAACGCTATTTTGATTACCATCATGCGGCTAACGATAAATTTGATGGCGTAAATAAGAGAGAATTAGAATTAGGAGCTGCAACAATGGCGTCATTAATGTATCTCATAGATCAAAACGGATTGCAATAAAATAAAAAAGACCTGTATTACAGGTCTTTTTTTTGATTTAGAATGTCTTACTTTATCAATTCAAAACTACGTTTTACGAAAGCCGTAAGCTCTTCTCCTTTTAATAAATTCTGAGATAGTTTTGCCAAGTCTAAGGCTTGTTTAACCAAGTTTTCTTGAGTGGCACTATCGCTAGAATTAAGAATATTGGATGCCAATTCAGAATTAATATTAACTACCAAATTGTACATTTCTGGCATATTTCCCATTCCAAACATTCCGCCACCACCAGATTGACTCATTTCTTTCATTCTTCGCATGAACTCTGGTTGCGTGATCATAAATGGTGCATCATTACTATCCAGAGCTTCCATTTGAACGGAATATTTTTGCTTTGGAACAAATCCTTCTAAGACTGTTTTTAGCGTTTCTTTCTCCTCATCCGATAACTTAGAAATCGAAGTTTCTTCTTTTTTGATTAATTTATCAATTGAATCAGAATCCACACGAACAAAGGTCATCGTGTTATTATCACCTTCAATTTTTTGAATCAAGTGTGAAATAATTGGCGAATCAAGTAATAAAACTTCGTATCCTTTACTTTTTGCAATTTGGATGTAGCTGTGTTGTGCTTCTTTATTAGATGCATATAGCACAACTAATTTCCCATCTTTATCCGTTTG
>CAIJFC010000351.1 GCA_903819815.1 uncultured Bacteroidota bacterium | reverse complement strand
CCCTAATAAATCCACAATATCATCGCTAACTTCCTCAGGACTTGCACTTGGTAAATCTACTTTGTTCAAAATTGGAATAATTTCCAAATCGTTTTCAAGTGCCAAATACAAATTCGAAATGGTTTGTGCCTGAATACTTTGTGCAGCATCTACAATCAAAAGCGCGCCTTCACAAGCCGCGATCGAGCGAGAAACTTCATAAGAAAAATCGACGTGTCCAGGAGTGTCAATCAAATTCAAAATATAATCTTCGCCTTTGTATTTGTACTCCATTTGAATCGCGTGACTCTTAATCGTAATCCCACGCTCGCGCTCCAAGTCCATATTGTCTAGCAATTGCGCCTTTTCTTCCCGAGCCGTAACCGTTTGAGTAGCCCCCAATAATCGGTCAGCAAGCGTACTTTTCCCGTGGTCGATGTGTGCAATAATGCAAAAATTCCGTATGTGTTTCATGCTTTGTTGGTATCAATTTTATTTGGGCGTGACCACAAGGGTCGGGCTTTTCGTTACAATCCACGCAAAAAAGCGTGGGATTTCCTCTGCAATCCCTCACGCAATTAATCTGCAAATATAGTTTAAATTCAGCACTTTCAAAGTCAATAAATTACAAACTCATTACTTTAATTAACTGTATTTTATCTCTTCGTCTTCCCTCTCTTTGTCTATTATCTTTTCGTCTATTATCTTTCAGTCTAAAATTCTATCTTTGCACAAAACAATTCAATTATGCCCAAAATAGGCAACATCATATTACCCGATTTTCCTTTACTTCTCGCTCCAATGGAAGACGTTAGCGATCCGCCATTTCGAAGGTTGTGCAAGCAGCACGGCGCCGATTTGATGTATTCTGAATTTATTTCTTCCGAAGGGTTAATTCGTGACGCTATAAAAAGCCGCATGAAATTGGATATTTTCGATTATGAACGCCCGGTTGGAATCCAAATTTTTGGGGGTGACGAAGAAGCGATGGCAATGTCATCTAAAATTGTAAGTACCGTAAATCCAGATATTATAGATATAAATTTTGGGTGTCCTGTAAAAAAAGTGGTTTGCAAAGGTGCCGGAGCCGGGGTTTTAAAAGATGTCGATTTGATGATTCGATTAACGCAGGCCGTAATTGACAGTACCGACCTTCCGGTAACCGTAAAAACACGTTTGGGTTGGGACGATTCTTCTATAAATATCGATGAGGTTGCAGAACGATTGCAAGACATTGGCGTGGCAGCCTTAAGCATTCATGCCCGAACTCGCGCCCAAATGTACAAAGGGCAAGCCGATTGGTCGCACATTGCCAGAGTAAAAAACAACCCTAGAATTACCATGCCAATTTTCGGAAACGGCGATGTCGATTCTCCTGAAAAAGCCCTAAAATTTAAAAACGAATATGGCGTTGACGGAATTATGATCGGTCGCGCAGCCATTGGTTATCCATGGATTTTCAATGAAATAAAACATTATTTAGAAACCGGAGAACACTTGGCAAAACCCACGGTGGTTAACCGAGTGGAAGCCGTTCGAAATCACCTTACTTGGGCGATGGATTGGAAAGGGGAACGACTCGGAATTGTAGAAACGAGACCGCATTATGCCAATTATTTTAAAGGGATCCAATCGTTTAAAGAACACCGCCAAAAATTAGTAACGCTCAGCACACCTGAGGAATTATTTTCTGCTTTAAATGAAATTGAGGATGTTTATGCGGATTATCAATTTGTATAAACAAACCGGACAGGTTTTTAAAACCTGTCCGGTTTAAACTATTCCAATAACTTCTTACTCACGCGGCTACTCGCAATCAACGATGCGATAAAGCCCAACAAGATGATGGTTCCTAAAACAATTACCACATTTTTAAATAAGAAATCTACTGGGTAAGCTAAGGAAGGAGTAATCATGATTACTTCAAATTGCTGTTGGATTAATACCAAAACAACCCCAATTGAAAGTCCAAAAAGGCCACCCAAAACACTTAATAAAGTCCCTTGGAGTAGAAATATTTTTCTTAAATCTTTTACTTCTGTTCCTAAGTTATACAACGTTTTTAAATTACCGCGTTTGTCTAAAATCATCATGATTATAGCTCCCGCAAGGGTAAATAAGGTTAGAATAATCACAAGGGTAAACAACAAATAAATCGCAGTATTTTCGGTGTTGAGCATTTTGTACAACGCGTCATTGAGTTGCGCTCTGTTTTTTATGGTAATTTTATTATTAAAGATATTTTGTAGCTGTTCTTTTACTTTATTTTCGTCGGCATTGGGGTTTAATTTTAATTCCAATGTCGTGATTTGGTTGGGTTGAAACCCAAGTAATTCTCGAGCCACATCAATATCTGCAAAGACATATTTAGAATCTAAATCTTCACTTACTGCATAAATTCCAACGGGGGTTAACCCAATTTTTACAAATGCATCGTCGGGATTTTCTATCGTTCCTTTACCCGGTTTTGGTGCAAATACCTCAAACGGATTATTGAAATCGAAGATGCCCAACGATAACTTTTGAGAAATTCCATATCCCACGACTACTTGCGAAGTATTTGGACTAAGCCATTGTCCGTTGAACAAGCTTTTTTTAACGTTGCTCACCAAAGTAAATGTTGAATCAACACCTTTCAAATAGGAAAATTGTTCTTTGCCATCAAACATAAAAAGCGCTCGTTCTTCAACCACTTTACTGAAAGTTGCAACACCGTTAATAGCTTTTATTTTTTGCTCTTGATCCGAAGAAATCGTGTAGGATTTTCCCAAAGTGCTACTGATTTTTAAATCGGGATCGAAGTCATTACTGAACGACAAACTAAAATTCACCAATCCACTAAAAATGGATAATACTACAAATAAAACCATCGAGCTTACAATAATTCCAAGCGAGGCAATACCGTTAATAATGTTGATCGCATTATTTTTATTGGCACTTTTCAGGTAGCGCTTGGCTATGTAATAGGGGAAATTCAATTTAGGTTCTTCTTCGTTTTTCTAAAAGATCGCGGTTTTCGATCGGATTTTCTTTTGCCGCCAAGGCATTATCAATCTTTTCGATATAGTCTAGGGAATCGTCAATGAAGAAAGTTAAATTAGGCACTTTTCTCAATTGCAGTCGTACGCGCTGAGACAAGTCGTGTTTTATTAATTTGGTATTGGATTTTATAGCTGCCAATGTTTCTGCGGCTTTTTCTTGTGGAAAAATACTTAAATGCACGGTTGCAACCGATAAATCAGAAGTCACGACCACTTTTGACACGGAAATAATCAAGTTGGAAATTCCATTTTTACGAATTTCACCTTGTAAAATATCCACCAAATCGTTTTGGATTACGCCACCTATTTTTTTCTGTCTATTTGTTTCCATAGTGCAAAAATACAATTTTTTTGAGTTCTAGCGTTTCAAAGGTGCAAAGCGATAAAGTTTTTTATCTTTGTTCGATCTAATTGCATTTAAAATGAGAAAAATTGAACACATTGGAATTGCGGTAAACAGCCTTGAAGTTTCGAACTTGGTTTTCGAAAAACTCTTTGGCGCCCCAGCCTATAAATCGGAATTGGTAGAAAGTGAAGGCGTTAAAACTTCCTTTTTCATGAATGGGCCTAACAAAATTGAATTGTTGGAAGCCACCCATCCCGAGAGTCCAATTGCTAAATTCCTAGAGAAAAAAGGGGAAGGAATTCACCACATCGCATTTGATGTTGATGATATCGTTTTAGAAATAGCGCGATTAAAAGAAGAAGGTTTTGTAGTTTTAAATGAAGTTCCCAAGAAAGGTGCCGACAATAAATTAGTTGCTTTTCTTCATCCAAAAACTACCAATGGCGTTTTGATCGAGCTGTGTCAGGAAATGAAGTAAATGGATTGAAGGGGTATTTGAAGTGAACAGGAATACTGATTCCCTTTCAAAAAGATTTGCAGAGAATCAAAAATAGTAGTAATATTGCACCTCGTTAAAGGTCCTATAGCTCATTCGGTTAGAGCAACTGACTCATAATCAGTAGGTGCTTGGTTCGATTCCAAGTGGGACCACCACAAAACCCTTGTAAGTATCAGTATTTACAAGGGTTTCTTATTTAAAAGTTGAGCAAAAAGTTGAGCATAACACCGTGCTCAACTTTTTTTGTTAAGTCTAAAAAATGATTTTTGAAAAAAACAATTGAGTTTAAATTGTATTAAAACACCTTAATATTAATTATTTTTTTTTGGGTAAAATCATCAAAACAATATACCATAACGTACTTGTTAGGTGCTGGTAACTTTTGTTCGTGAGGAATTGAATTAATACTAACAGCGCCCGTATTCTTGTCTAACATATAAACATATGTTGTGTAAGAGTAATTCTCTTGTAATTTATGGCTTAAGTCAAAATCTTCAAAAAATTTAACATATTCCAATTTAGAGATGTCTAATTTGTAAGTGTTCATTAATTGTTTTACTGATACGGAATCACGTTGCCATAAATCATTAAATTCATAATAGTTTCCAGCTTTTCTAATTGGGATTTGACCAAATGATAAATTAGAAAACAAAATAAAACAGACGATTGGGATAAACTTTTTCATAAAATAAAAATTAAAAATTAGTAAATAACACTGTATCTTTTTAAAGTAAATTTTATTTCACGAACTATTTTGTTAGGTTTAATTAATGATTTTTTGAAAAAGACAATTGAGTTTAAATTGTATTAAAACACCTTTATATAGATGGTTTTCCCTTTTGTAAAATCATCAAAACAATAAACCATAAAGTATTTATTAGGTGCTGGCGTCTTTTTTTCGTAAGGAATAGAATCCATACTAACAACCCCAGTATCCTTGTCTACCTTATAAATATAGGCTGTATAAGAGTAGTTCGTGTGTAACTTATGGCTTAAGTCAAAATCTCCAAAAAATTTAACGTATTCCAATTTAGAGATATCTAATTTGTAGTTGTCCATTAATTTTTTTACCGATACGGAATCTCGTTTCCATAATTTGTGGTATTCATAATAATTTCCAGCTTTTATGGCCATTTGGCCAAATGATAAATTTGAAATAAATAGAATACTAAGAAAAAATAGCTTTTTCATTGTTTAAAATTCTTTAATTAATAAAAATTATTTATAAACGTAATTTTAAATCATTGTAGTGTATTTCTGGATTTACTATAATTAATTAAACGATGTATTTGTTGATTTATTATTTACTATTAATAAACTAGGGTAATAGCATCTTGAATTGTTATTATTCCCAATTAGTTTTGAGGTTAAAATTCAAATTAAGCAGGAGTACTATCTATTATAAAAGCATACAATTTTGAGTCGATATTTTCGTTTTCAATTATAAGAAAATCAGTTATAAGAAAATTGAAAAATTATATTAAGTATGAAAAAAGCATTTTCCATATTATTAGTATTAATCACTACTTTAGTTAATGCTCAAGTTATTGACTATAATAATTTTGATAAAAAACTTTTTGAAAAGGTCTTGTTTGATAAATTAAATGAGTACCGTAAATTAAAAGGGGTAGAAACTTTGCTTTGGTCTAAAACCATCTACTCGCAAATTACGGTACACCAAATGAAAAAAATGATTAAAGTAGATAGACTTTTTCATCCTGATATGAGACCTATGTGGGATTCATTAAGAGTTCGCCAATTAATTGCAAACGAATCAGATAAATTGGTTGGTGTTAAAACATCTGTGAGTATTTGTTCAGGGGCTTCAATGACTCTTTATGAAAACGCTTATTGGACAGGTAACATTGACGGAACTTATGATGATTTAGCGGAAAGAGCAATTAAAGGCTGGGAAAAATCTTTTATGCACAACGCAACTCAATACGCATCTTTTGAAAATCATGGTAAACCCGGATTAGCGGCTTGTACTGTTGGTCTAACCAATAGAGGTGTTTACGTAACATTTAACTTTGTTCGGGTATATAGAGAAAAAGAGGGGTAATGTTTTATTATTGTAATAAATTAGGGTTATAGAATCTTGAACTATATTGATATTTTCCTATTTTTGTTTAATTAACCGAAATTGAGTTTAAATCGGATTGATAAAAAAATAGCGTTTGAATACTCGGAATATAATATAATGAAAAAATGTTGAGCAAGCAGTTGAGCAAAACGCTCTGCTCAACTCTTAAAATACCCTTTTTTTGATTTTAACTATTTGATTATCAGTATTAAATATTTTTCAAAAAGACAAAATACTACCAAGTGGGAACATATAAAACCCTAATTACGTAATTAGGTTTTTATATTTTATATAATTCTTAAAAATCACTCCTTTACACACCTTACAAAATAACCCATGATCCAACTGGTGGAATAGTTCATCAAATGGTCTATCCCTTTTGATAGATTATAATAACGGGTGTCGTCTTCAAGGGTTTCAGAATTTTTAGACCACCAAGTACAAGAATACTCCAATCCGCCAAATCCTACATCACGCCATCCGCCAGGCAAAGCATTAAATCCATACGTATCTTCAAGGTTATTATCTTCAACCCAAGCGGTAGCCGACTTTAATTTGGCACCAGCCACTTCAGCGCCACCCAATTCGGCAGTTAGAATTTCCCAATCTTTATCGTTTGGCAATCGCCAGCCCTTTGGTGCTAAGCCTCTTGGATCATACAAGGCAAAACGGTTGTAGAGCTTGCCATAAATTTTTCCGTTTTTAGTATCCATTTCATAATAACACCAAGCGGGTAGTTTTTCAAAGCCTGCCTTTTCCCATTCATCATTTGTTTGCGCTTGTAGAATTAGGTCTCCATTTCGAAACTTTTGAACATTTAAATTCGCACTCATCCAAGTTTGAGTTCCTATTTTTACTTCTTTTTGTGCCAAAATGCTATTGCCTATTAATAGAAAAACGCCAACAACCAAACTGTAAATTTTAATTCTTTTCATAATTGATTAATTTAAATTACGTTATTTTGAATTAACGAGGAAAAGCTAAATTTATTATTTCAAAAGCAGGGCAATAAGATTTATACGTTTAATAATGAAATATATACGATAACTAAATTTTTATTTTATTTTATTTTATTTTTCAAAATTTATCATCACATTTCAAAATTTATCATCACATTTGTATGTATTTAAAAAAAAGTTATGAAAAAAGTCATTATTTTAGTTATTACGGTTTTATCAATTAGCACAATAAGTGCACAAGATTCAAAAGCTTATTTAGGAGTTTCTTTTGGATATGCAATTCCTGGTGGGGAAGGTTCTGAAGATGTAAATTCTGGAATTAATATAGGATTTATTAACTTTGGGTATCGTTTTACTAAAACTTGGGGCGCAACATTAAATGTAACTTCATCTGGGTTTACATACAAAAACGCAGCTTATGGAAGCGCAATGGGAATTGGCGCATTTTCAGTAGGACCAATGTATACTGCCAGTTTAAGTGATAAATTATCTCTTGACTTAAAGCCTCAATATGCATTTAGCGTTGCAGGAGTTCAAAAAGACATACCATTTGGAATTTCTAAAATCGATGCCACTTATAAAGGAACTGGATTTGTTTTGGGGAGCTCATTAAACTTTGGAGTTACTAAAGGATTTAAATTGTCACTAAATGTTGACTATACTAGTTTTAAATTTTCAGAAGTCGAATTGGGCGGAGTAACAACACCTTTAGACTCTAATAATACTGGGAACCAGTTAGTTTTAGGTGCTGGGTTGAGATATAATTTCTAATATTCAAATTAGTTTGATTTAATTTAGCAAACCCTAATAATTATACAAACAAAAAAACAGCTATTTATAGCTGTTTTTTTTGCAAATAGTTTGTACAAAAATGACATATCAAAACTATCTCTACCCCAATTCTTACTTTATTTTTCTATATTTGATGTAAAATCATTTTAAATGAAAGCATCATTTTCTTTTTTAATTCTACTAATTTCTTCGTTTGCCTTAGGGCAAAATCAAAGTCAATATGTAAACCCATTTATAGGAACTGGCGGTCACGGACACACCTTTCCCGGCGCCACGCTACCCTTTGGAATGGTGCAATTGTCTCCCGATACCCGAATTGATGGCAGTTGGGACGGCTGTTCCGGCTACCATTATTCTGATGAAACTATTTATGGTTTTTCGCACACGCATTTAAACGGAACGGGCTGCTCGGATTTTGGAGATATTATGATCATGCCTTTCATGGGGAAACCCTCACTAGATAATAAAGTCTATTCTTCAAAATTTTCTCATCAAAATGAAAAAGCAAGCGCCGGATTTTATGTTGTGAAACTAGAGAAACACAATATCGATGTTCGTTTAACGGCATCAACACGAGTTGGTTTTCATGAATATACTTTTAATGCTGCCGGTCAAGCCAATATTGTACTGGATTTAAATCACCGCGATAAATTATTGGAAGGAAGCGTTCGAGTAATTGATAATAAAACGATAGAGGTATTTCGAAGAAGCGAAGCCTGGGCCAAAGACCAATATGTGTATGCGCGAATTGAATTTAACGTGCCTTTGGAAGTTTCCTTAGCAAAAGGAGAAAATACGAAATTAGAGGGATTGTATAAAGGAAATGAAATAGCATTGAATTTTTCCAAACAAGTCAAAAAAGGCGAAAAAATTCTCGTAAAAGTATCGCTTTCTCCAACAAGTTACGATGGCGCAAAAGGTAATAGTTCTGAAATTAAAGGCTGGGATTTTGAAAAAGTAAAAAAGGAAGCGGAGCAAAAATGGAATTCAGAATTGTCGAAAATCCAAATTACATCTGACAATAATGATAAAAAAACGGTTTTTTACACGGCTTTATACCACACGATGATGCAACCCAATATTGCACAAGATTTGGATAGAAAATACCGAGGTAGAGACAACAAAATTCATGTTGCCGAAGGCTTTGATTACTATTCGGTGTTTTCACTTTGGGATACCTTTCGTGCCGCGCACCCACTTTACACGTTGATTGACAAAAAACGAACTGCCGATTTTATCAATACATTTTTAATACAATACGAACAAGGCGGCAGGTTGCCCGTTTGGGAATTGGCCTCCAATGAAACCGATTGTATGATTGGCTACCATTCGGTTTCGGTGATGGCCGATGCGATGGCAAAAGGCATTAAAGGGTTTGATTACGAAAAATGTTTTGAAGCCGCAAAATATTCAGCCATGCTCGATCATTTGGGGTTGGACGCTTATAAAAAACAAGGTTTTATTTCGATGGACGACGAACACGAAAGCGTTTCAAAAACTTTGGAATATGCTTATGACGATTGGTGTATTGCACAAATGGCCAAAATTTTAAATAAAAAAGAAGACTACAATTATTTCATGAAGCGCTCTCAGAGTTGGAAAAATGTATTCGATTGGAATGCTGGTTTCATGCGACCAAAGAAAAACGGCGGTTGGAACAAGCCGTTTGATCCAAAGGAAATCAATAATAATTTTACCGAAGGGAACTCGTGGCAATATTCGTTTTTCGTACCTCAAGATATTCCTGGGATGATTGAAGCTTATGGCGGTGCAGCAAAATTTGAAGCCAAACTCGACGAAATGTTCAACAGCGAAAGCAAAACTACGGGTCGTGAGCAAGCCGATGTTACGGGATTAATTGGGCAATATGCTCACGGAAACGAACCGAGTCACCACATGGCATATTTGTACAATTACGTTGACAAACCAGAAAAAACGACTGAAAAAGTGCATTTTATTTTAGAAAATTTCTACAAAAATGCGCCCGACGGATTAATAGGAAATGAAGACTGCGGACAAATGAGCGCTTGGTATGTGTTGAGTTCAATGGGGATTTATGATGTAACTCCCGGAAACGCTGAATGGACAAAGACGAAGCCCTATTTTGAAAAAGCAAAAGTAAATTTTGAAGATGGAATGAGTAATGAAATTACAGAAATATCAAATGATAGTCGTATAGGAATAATCAATACTAAATATAATATTGTTGAATCAAAATTATTTGAATCAATTATTCCGGTTCCCGTGATTCAAGCGGAAGGCAAGGCGTTTAAAAACACAATGAAAGTTGAGATTATTTCTCAAAATCCAAACGACACAATCTATTTCTTAGTAAGTGACAAAGAGGATTATCTGGAAAAAAAAGTTTTTGTTAGATATTCTACACCTATTGAAATTCAAGAATCGTCATTAATTTTAACTTACATTAAAAATGAAAATGATCAAAGCGCAACAGTTTCAGCCCAATTTTATAAAAAACCAAATAATTACACCATTGAGATAAAATCGAAATACAATTCACAATATACTGCGGGCGGCGATGAAGGAATTATCGACGGAATTAACGGAACTGAAAACTGGAGAAAAGGCGAGTGGCAAGGGTATCAAAGTCAGGATTTTGAAGCGATTATAGATCTACAATCCGAGAAAAACATTTCCAATTTCAGTGCGACTTTTCTACAAGATTCGGGTTCGTGGATTTTAATGCCAACGAAAGTCGATTATTTTGTGTCAAATGACAACATGAATTTTACCTTGGTAGGAAGTGTAAATAATTCCATTAGTCCAAAAACTGAAGTCAACAAAATTGAAAATTTCGAATACCAATCGCCACAAGAACTCAAAGCAAAATACGTTAAAGTGAAAGCCTACAATTTTGGCAAACTTCCCGATTGGCACCAAGGTGCTGGTGGCGATGCCTTTATTTTCATCGATGAAATAACGATTAAGTAATTCAACCATGAAAATTGCCTTAATCCAAGCACCCTTACTCTGGGAAAACCCAATCCAAAATCGGAATTATTTCGAAGACAAAATCAATTCCATTAGGGAAAATGTCGATTTGATTGTGCTTCCAGAAATGTTCACCTCCGGGTTTACCATGAATCCAAAATCTGCAGCAGAAGTCATGCAAGGCGAAACCGTTTCGTGGTTACAAGACTTGGCGAAAGCCAAAAACGCTGCCATTACCGGAAGTTTAGTAATTGAAGAAAATGGAAATTTCTATAATCGGTTGGTGTTTGTTTTACCCTCAGGAGAAATTAAAACCTACGATAAAAAACACTTGTTTACCCTTGCAGGCGAAGATAAAGCCTACACTTCTGGAACTGAAAAATTACTATTTGATTACAAAGGATTTAAAATTTGTCCGCTCATTTGCTACGATTTGCGCTTTCCAGTTTTTGCAAGAAATACCGAAGAGTATGACGTATTAATTTATGTTGCCAATTGGCCCAAACCAAGAATTAACGCTTGGGATGCCTTACTAAAAGCACGCGGTATCGAGAACATGTGCTATACCATTGGAGTAAATAGAATTGGTGAAGACCCCAACCAACACCATTATCCGGGGCATTCACAAGCGATCGATTGTTTAGGAAATTATTTAATTGAACCGCAAGAAAATGAAGGCATTTTTATCAGTACTTTAAACAAAAATGCGCTATTAGAAACCCGTCAAAAATTTGGTTTTTTGAACGATCGAGATGCGTTTACAATGTAGTTTATTTGGATAAATCAAAAGTTTGATCCACATCCCAATTGCTACGAACATCAATTTCTTTAGGGAAATAAACCACTTCTTCGGGCTGTTTTCTTTCTAAGAAATTTCCAGAATCCCATTCCTTATTTCCATTGGCATCATAAATCACACGCAGCGTAAATTTTGCAGGTTCCAAAAACATAAAATCTACCGAAGTGGCTTTGTCAGAATATTCAGAAGCGAGGACATCCCCTTTTTCATTGGTCAATTGAACGATTACTGGAAACTGTTTCACATTGGATAAATTCACCCGTAAATTACCGTAATCGGTCGTGTTTTTGGTAGTTACTTTATAGGATAATGTATCGTTTTTCTGATCGATATAATCGGTTAATGCGCCAGGGAGTAAATGAAATTTATACCTTTGCAATGGCTCTTTTGGAATATCAAATTTCAATTCTTGCGTGTAAACATCATAACTCGTGCTGAACTTAACATTCACAGAATCTTTATCGGTAACCTTAATTTTAGACTCATCAAATTTCACTAAAGGCCGCGAGGAATAAATGGAAAATTGATCTAATTTTGACAATCCCAAGCTCGTTTTTGGAGAAAAACTTAAGGTATCTTTCTTTTGCTCCGTTTTTTTGAAAGTATACGATTTATTGTAATTTCCATTGGCAATAGCCAAACTTAGCGAATCGGATTTTATAGGTCTATACCAAACCTGAATCGAATCTTTTGCAGGGAATTTGGTTACTATTGTAGGAATAATTTCATTTCCTTTTTTAAGTACCACTTTCAAGTTTTTCGGATCACCTTCATAACCCAAAAGCAATTTATTTCCGGTAGTTGGAACCGGTTTATTTGTTTTAAAAGCCAATACTTCTTTGAATAATTTTAATTCAAATAGACTGTCATTTGGAATAGTAACTAACTGTTTTCTAAACCCAATTTTGTCTTTTTTAGGATTGAATTTGTTGTTGCTATTCTCGTCTTTCATAGCAACCAAAAGGTATTTCCCCGCTTTTACATTCTCAATTTTAAAGGTTTTCAGACTGTCTAGCGTATTGGTAATGTATCTCGGAACCGATTTATAAACTGCCGAATCAGTAAATTTATTGTTCACTTCATATAGCATCACAGAAACAAAAGAATCTTCTTTTTTATTCAACGCATCTTTAATCGTTCCGCCCACTTTCAACGAATCGATGTAGCTGCCCGTTGAAAAAACATATTGGAATTGGTTGTAAGGATTTCCTTCATTATTGTCCTCAATACTTTGCCCAAAATTGAAGCTATACGTCGTATTTTCTTGTAAGGTATCCTTAATTTTTATAGTAATCATTTTGCTCGGAGTCATCGGAGAAACCTCAGGATTGTATTTCATTGGAGGGGAAACAATCAACTGTTTGGCAACATTTTTCAATTTCACATATTCATCAAACGTCAAATTTATTTCCTTTGCTTTGAAATTCACACTTAAATTTTTCGGAAAACTCGCTTTCAAAACGGGGGCAATAGTATCTTTTAACCCACCAGAAATCGATCCGCGTTTAGCACAACTAATAACGGTCAGCGCCAATAAAATAAAAATAGTTTTGATTTTGTTTTTCAACATGCGTTTCAAAATTTTATGACACAAATTAACAATTATATTTTCTGTATTCGAAATCTTTTGACTTTTTATTGGGAGCTTTATCCTGCTATCCGCTAAATCCTCGCTAAAAAGCGAGGGATACCGCTGCTATCCGGGCTAAAAAATAAAAAAAATCCCCGTTTTTCAACAGGGATTTGATTTATTTATATTTAGTTTTCGTTCGCTAATCTTCTGTCGCGCAACCAATATTTAGTTCGTTTCACCAAGTAGAACATGACCGGAACCATCACTAAAGTCAATACCGTAGCATAAGTCAATCCGAAGATAATGGTCCATGCCAATGGTCCCCAGAAAACTACGTTGTCCCCTCCAACATAGACATGCGGATTTAAATTGGTTACCAACGAGAAGAAGTCAAAATTCAAACCTATAGCCAAAGGAATTAATCCTAAAATGGCCGTTAATGCAGTTAATAATACCGGACGTAAACGAGATTTCCCCGATTGAATAATTACGTCTTTAATTTCGGCAATGGTTAAATCATCGTGCGAAGTTTGCTTGTTTTCACTCACTTTTTCGTCCATCAATAACACAAAGAAATCCATTAATACGATTCCGTTTTTTACCACAATTCCTGAAAGGGCTATAATTCCCATCATCGTCATCAAGATCACGAAATCCATTCCTGCAAATACATATCCGTAGAAAACCCCACTGAAACTTAGTAAAACAGTGAACATGATAATTGCCGTTTTTGACAAGGAATTAAATTGCAAAACTATGATAATCGTAATACTCGCCAACGCTAAAAGTAACGCGCCAAATAAGAAACCAGAATCTTTTTTCTGTTGTTCTTGTTCTCCAGAAAATGAATAGGTAAGGTCACCTGCCATTTTGTAATTGGCAGCTTTTAATGATGCTTCAATTTGCTTGGTAATTCCGTCACCAGTAAATCCAGTTATCACATTAGAATAAATGGTCATGACTCTTTTTGAATTCTTACGTTTTATTTGGTTGAACGTGAATTTTTTCTCTGTTGTTGCCAAAGCTGAAATCGGAACTTGAAGGATTTGCCCGTTGTTTTGATTTCTAAAAGTCACTGGCTGATTGAACAATACACTTTCGTTTTTGCGCTGGTCTTCCTGCAAACGCATCACAATATTGTAATCGTCTTTTCCTTCTTTATAAGTTGAAATTTCTTGCCCGTAAATAGCTCTACGCATCGTAAATCCTAGCTGTCCGGTTGTAGCTCCCAAACTTCCAATGCTCACACGATCTACATTTACTTCCATTTCAGGACTTTCTTTGTTCACATCGATATTTAATTTTTCGATCCCTTCAATGTTTTTCGAATTGATAAATGCAATCACTTTATTGGCTTCAACCAACATTTCATCGTAATTGGTTCCCGACAATTGTAAACTAATTGGATACCCTGAAGGCGGCCCATTGGAATCTTTCTCCACGATTATTTTTGCCCCAGCAATCGCCTTTACTTTGGAACGAATTTCTTCTAAAATAGTACTTGTATTTACGCCTTTTCTAAATTTATATTCTGTGAAATTTACCGTTACTTTTCCTTTATAAGGCGTTTCCGATTGATTTCCTGAATCTACATTTGGATTTCCAGCGCCTTTTCCAACTTGTGAAACGATACTTTCAGCCAAATAGTTTTTGTCATTTTCAACGTATTTTTCTAAAATGGCAATCACTTGTTTTTCAACAAATAAATTGGCTTTATTAGTTTTTTCAATTTCTGTTCCTTGCGGATATTCAATATAAACTATCGCCTGATTTGGAATGTTCTTTGGAAAAAACAAAGTTTCTCTTGGGAACTTGTTCAATAATACAACGGAGAAAATTAACAATCCAATAATTCCAACTAAGGCAGTTAGCGCTTTTTTTCCAGTTAAAATTTTACCCAGAAATACTTGGTATTTTTTTTCTAATCCTGGGAAGAAACTGTGTTGGAAATCCTGAGTCCATTTGTAAAGAAACAAATGATACGCCCACATTAAAATCAAAGCAATAATGATTAAATGTCCAATGGCTTTCATCCAAACTTTATCAGAAATATTTCCTGGAATTACAAATAACAATCCTGAAACGATAAAAATAATCGTGTATTTTTTCAAGGCTTTTTTAGAGATATTTCTATCTTCAATATCCATAAAACCACCAGTCATAGCGGCATTAATCACCATTGCTACGAATAGCGAAGCGCCCAGCACACAAGATAAAGTTATAGGAAAATAGACCATAAATTTTCCCACTGTCCCTGGCCATAAAGCCAATGGAATAAAAGCTGCTAATGTGGTTGCCGTCGATGAAATAACGGGCCAAGCGATTTCGCCAATACCAATTTTTGAGGCTTCAATTCGTCCCAAACCTTTTTTCATGTTGGCAAAAACATTATCCACTACCACAATTCCATCATCAACTAGCAAGCCTAATCCCATAACTAATCCAAATAAAACCATGGTGTTTAAGGTGTATCCAAAAGCGGATAAAATGGCAAAGGCCATCAACATAGAAAGTGGAATTGCTGCTCCTACGAATAGGGAATTTCGTAATCCCATGGTGAACATTAACACAATCATAACCAGGATAATTCCGAAAATAATGTGGTTTGATAATTCGCTTACTTGGTGTTCTACTTTATTGGATTGGTCGTTGGTCATTTTGACACTCAAATCTTTTGGCAATACGGTTTTTTGAGCTTTGGCTACAATTTCTTTAACTTGATCCAACGCCGAAATCATATTTTGACCAGAACGTTTTTTCACATTTAACATCACCACTTCTTGACCACTTTCTCGGGCGTAAGTCGTTTTTTCTTTTTCTTTGAAACTAATAACCGCAATGTCTTTTAGGTAAACCGTTCCTCCATAGGATTTCACCACCACATTTTCTAGTTCCTTTGGGTTTTTAATTTCCCCCACAATTCGAATGTTATTTCGCGATCCTTGAGAAATTAAATTTCCTCCTGACAGCGTCATATTTTCATATTTCACTGCATTTTGAATGTCGTCAAAACTCACTTTTGCAGCGTTCATTTTGAACACATCAATTGCAATTTCTACCTCTTTATCATCAACCCCTAGAATGTCTACTTTTTTTACCTCAGGGACATTTTCAATCTCGTCTTTTAAATATTCACCGTATTTTTTAAGTTGCTGAGTAGTATAATTACCTTTCAAATTAATATTCAAAATCGGCACTTCTTCCGAAATATTAATATTAAAAATACTAGGCTCTACCTTGCTGCCATTATCAAGATTTGGCCAATCGGTGTCGGCTTTCGCCATATCGGTTTTATCTTTTATTCGGATTTTAGCTTCTTCAATAGAAATTTTCTGTTCAAATTCAACTACTACAATTCCGTAATCCTGAAACGAACTTGACGTAACTTTGGTAACACCCGAAATATTCTTAAACTGATCTTCCAACGGTTTTACAACCAATTTCTCCACGTCTTCAGAGGAGTTTCCTGGAAAAACAGATGAAACGTAAATCTTGTTCTCTAAAATCTCAGGGAAATTTTCACGAGGCATATTGATATACGCCATCGTACCCATTACCACAATAATAAAAGTTAGAATGTAAACCGTAATTCGGTTATCTACAGCCCAACTTGAAATGCTAAATTCTTTTTTTTGATGACTCATTTTATAAGAGTTATTATAAATTTTAAATGATAAATTTTGAATTCAATAGTTGACATTTTTGATTTCCCCTTCGGGGGTTAGGGGGCTTAGAAATTAAGCTTCATTCCTTCTGATACTGTTTTTACACCGTCACCAACAACCATTGTTTTTGGCTCTAATCCGCTTAAAATCTCAGTGAAATTATCCGATGTTTTACCCACTTTTACAATTACCTTTTTCGCAATTCCAGTTTTATCTTTCACTGATGAAACTTCAAAAACAAATTGGTTTCCGTCAGCATCTTCTTGAATCACATTGGAAGGAACCACAACCGCTTTGGCATTGGTGTAATCCGTAATTTTAAGTTTCGCTACTTGGTTTGGACGCAATAAATTTTCAGTATTAGGAACCGAAACTTCAATTCCAAAACTTCTATTATTAGGGTTGATATTATTTCCTACTTGACGAATTTTACCATTAAATGATTTTCCTAAAGAAGCTAAATAAACGCTTACTTCAGTTCCTACTTTTAATTTTCCAATATAACTTTCAGGAACCGTTGTTGAAACAAACATGTTGTTCAAATTTACAATTCTCATCAATCCTTGTCCCGGCCCAACCACTTGTCCTCTTTCAGCAATTAACTCATCAATTACGCCATTAAATGGAGCGATAATTCTTGTTTTTGCCATTTGGGCTTTCATTTGATTAACCGCTTTTTGTTGGCTAACCATATTGGTTTGGGCTTGTAAATATTGTATTTCAGAACCAATTTTTTGATCCCATAAACGCTTTTGTCTTTCGAAAGTTGTTTTTGCTAATGCCAATTGGTTTTCTAATTGCCCCAATTGCTGACTTAATCCACCATCATCAATAGTACCTAAAACTTGTCCTTTAGTCACTTTTTGTCCTGCAATTACATTAACAGTATTTAAGATTCCAGCATATTGAGGGTAAATAATTAGGTTTTCTTTGGTGTTTACATTTCCTTGCACTTCTAAATAATGACTGAAAATAGTGTCTTTTACCGTTGCCACAGAAACCAATGCTTCCTCCGTTTTTTTAACATCCAATTCGGCTATTGCATTGTCCAATTTTGTTAATTGCGTTTGCAATTCCGCTCTTTTTGCTTTGATAGATACCAGGTTTTTTGAAGAAATTAACGAATCAATATTGGCGTTGTCTTCTTTCTTTCCACAAGAAAATAGTAGTGCGGAAATAGTTGCGATTAAAATTATTTTTTTCATTTTTAAAGGTTTTTTCTTGATTATTTTTTATTAATTACTTTTTCTAAACTTGCTTTTTTATTGATAACATTAACCATCGATTGAAGGTAATTTTGTTGTGCCGCATACAATTGTCGTTGCGCTTCACTATAGTCGAAACTAGACGACAATCCTTCTTTAAATTTGACACCTTGCTTTTTTTCTATGCGCTCGGCTAAATTCAAATTGGTTTTTGCTGTTGCAAATGCTTCGATGCTAAATTCATATTCACTTTTAGCATTCGCATATTGTAATTTTAATTTTTGTTCTGTTTCGGTAAGTTGTGTTTTGGCTTTTTCAAACGCAATTTTTGCTTGTTGCGTTCTAGCAGTTCTTGCAAAACTGCTAAATATTGGAACACTTAAATTAATTCCCATATTGGAATAATTCAACCATTTTTGATTGCTTGTAAAAAATTGAAACTGATTTCCAAATGCATTATAACCTACATTTACCACAGCTGCTAATGAAGGTAAGGATTTGGTTTTTTGTAGCTTAAATTCTAACTGGCGTTGTTCTTGAAAATTCAATGCCATTTGGTAATAGATATTTTGAGTAGGGGTAAATTCTACTTGAGAAAAAGACGCGTCCAAATTCTTTATTGCAAGAGTATCTAATTTGTCAGTTAATTTTAATTCATCGTCAATATTTAATCCTAAAGAAATTTTCAACATATTTAATGCTATTTCTCTAAGTCTTTTAACATTATTCAAATTACTATTTACTGTTGAAAGTGTAATTTGAAGTTGCTCTACACTCTCTTCTTCAATTAAACCGTTTTTAAAAGTTTCTTTAGTGTCAAACAATGTTTTTTCTAAGATTGCTTTATTTTTTTCTAATATCAAGATGCTTTCTTCTGTTAACAGAACATTTCCGTAGGCATTGATAACCATTTCTTTAACCTCTTGATCTGTTTTTTCTTTGGAATTTTGGTAAAATTTTAAATAGGTTTTGGAAGCTTGCAACGCAACAATATACGAACCATCAAATAGCAACTGACTTAAGGTGGTTCTAGCATTCATATTGTGTTTGGTTCCAAAAGCGACTTCGGCAAATTCTCCCGGATTTCCGCCAAAAAATTGCGCTGGAATAAGTGATTTCTGTAATTCAAAGTTGTTTTGATAGTCTAAACTTGCATTTATTTGCGGAAGCCCCATGGCTGTTGTTTCCCACTTTTTACTTTTGGCAGAAGCTATATCTCTTTGAGAATTTATAACTGCATAATTATTGCTTAACGCATAATTAATAGCTTCGTCTAAACTAAACGAGTTGCTTTTTGGTTTTTCTTGCGCATTGGCAATAAAGGCAAAGGACAATACACTAATAAAAATTAATTTTTTCATTGTTTTTCGATGTTCAATAATTGTTTTTCTAATTCTGCAATCCCTTCGGGTGTAGCAATTGCTCTGGTGTGGTATTCTAATATTTGTAATTCTAATTTTTGCCCTTCTTTTTCAGAAACGGTTTGCTCCTTTATACTAAATATCAAATTATAGTAAAATTTAACAAAGGTTTCCACGGGAATTTCTTTTCTGTAAAGGCCTTGGGCAATTCCTTTTTCAATATTATTTTTGAATAAAGTGTTGCATTCATTGATTTCTTTTTCCATTACTTTTTCAAAAATGGAAGGGTAGTGTTTTTTTAATTGGTAAACCGGAGAAGTATCAGCCGATTTGAACATTTCCTTGAACATCTTTCTAATTTCAAAATTTTCTTCGATCGCATTATAATTTAGAGCTACAATTTGACCCACAATCTCATGAATTTCAGAATGAATCATTCCAGTAATTTCCTCAATCAGAATTTCTTTATTGCTAAAAAACTTATAAATGGTTTTTTTAGAAATGCACATTTCTCCCGCTATATCATCCATAGTGACACTCTTGAAACCTAGTTTCATGAACAAATCACTTGCTTTAGACATAATTTTCTCTCTCATTGGATAGGTGAAATTTTTAAATTTGGCGCAAACTTACGACGGAAACTTTGAATACCAAAATAGTTTCCCCGTATTTACAATTATTTAACATTTAAGAAAGTTTATAGTTCAAACTTTTTTGAGTTTCTTTGTAAGGCTCAAATAGCATATTTACTACTAATTTTATTTTTAAAAAATAATAACAAATCTAGAAGCATGCATTCTATTAATCAGTATCAAGAATTTATTGCGGACTATTTAGAATCTCAATACGAAACTAAAGAGCCAAAAAATCTTTATGATCCTATTCATTATATTTTAGGATTAGGTGGAAAAAGAATGCGTCCGGTTTTAACTTTAATGAGTGCGGAAGTTTTTGATGCCGATTATAAAAAAGCATTACCAGCAGCACTTGCTGTTGAGGTTTTCCATAATTTTTCGCTGATCCATGATGATATTATGGACGACGCCCCTTTGCGAAGAGGAAATGTAACGGTGCATGAAAAGTGGGATATCAATACGGGGATTCTTTCTGGTGATGCCATGTTAATTTTAGCCTATCAATATTTTGAAAAATACGAACCCGCTATTTTCAGAGAATTGGCAAAACTATTTAGCAAAACGGCTTTGGAAGTCTGCGAAGGCCAACAATGGGATGTCGATTTTGAAACCCGAACCGATGTTTCAATTCCAGAATACCTGAAAATGATTCAATATAAAACGGCCGTATTGGTTGCAGCAGCAATGAAAATGGGCGCTATCATCGCAGAAACCTCTCAAGAAAACGCCAATTTAATTTATGATTTTGGTTTGAATTTAGGATTGGCATTTCAATTGCAAGACGATTATTTAGATGCTTTTGGAAATCCTGAAACTTTTGGAAAGCAAGTTGGTGGCGATATTATCGAAAACAAAAAAACGTATTTGTATCTAAAAGCACTTGAATTTGCTTCAAGGGATCAAGCACAGCAATTAGTTGATTTATTTGCCATTCAGCCTGAAGATAGTTCCGATAAAATTGCCGCAGTTAAAGAAATATTCGTGGCTTCGGGTGCCGCTCAGGAAACCAAAAATGCGATTCAAGATTTTACTTTTAAGGCTTTTGATACCTTACAGAATATTAGCATTGACAACGATAAAAAGGATATGCTTAGAACTTTTGGTGAAAATTTAATGGGGCGAAAAGTTTAATTTTAATGAGTTCAAAAACATTTATTGCTCCTATAAATTCAGATTTATTACTGAGTGAAGCCTCTCAAGACAATTTATACTTAAAATTAATTGAACAAATCAACAAAGATTTTAATTTGGCAAATGAACCTATCGATTTTCCAATGACAATTTCACCGGAAGAATTGAAAGTGGAATTACACGAAAAAATATATCGACTGATTCAATATAAATTTGCAGAATACCTCAATTTACTTTATATAATTGACGTTCCCGAAGATCAAATAAAAAAACTAGACGGCTCTGATTTAGTTATTTTATCCGAGCAAGTATCTTTTTTGATATTAAAAAGAGAATGGATGAAAGTTTGGTTTAGAAATAATTATTAGACTAAAATAACCCGTTTAATTCCGCGTCAATTTTATTAATGATCATCCCTAAATCTTCAGGATTATTCACAAAATCAATAGTATCAACGTCAATAATTACCAACTTCCCTTTAGTATAGGAAGAAATCCAAGCTTCGTATCTTTCGTTTAAACGATTTAAATATTCAATAGAAATTGAATTCTCATATTCGCGACCGCGCTTGTGAATTTGTGAAACTAAATTAGGAATAGAACTTCTTAAATAAATAAGCACATCAGGGGGAGCAACTAGCCCTTCCATTAGATCAAAAAGAGAGCTGTAATTTTGAAAATCTCTATTGGTCATCAACCCCATAGCGTGAAGGTTGGGAGCAAAAATATGAGCATCTTCATAGATGGTTCTATCTTGAATAATTTTTTTACCGCTTTCGCGAATTTGAAGCACCTGTCTAAATCGACTATTTAAAAAATAGATTTGTAGATTGAACGACCAGCGTTCCATTTGATGGTAAAAATCATCTAAATAAGGGTTGTCAACTACGTCTTCAAAATGAGGGTCCCACTTGAAATGCTTTGCTAACAAGCGAGTTAATGATGTTTTCCCCGCTCCTATATTTCCTGCTATAGCTATGTGCATTATGGTAAAAGTATTTTATAATTCTTAATTTGTCGATTGGTAAAAATAGATAAAATTTGGTCTTTGTAAATAAAAAAATCAAAGCTTTTATTAACATTTTGCACTTCTTGAGTTTTATTTGATTTAAAATCTAGAAAATACAAGTTTTCCCCCTTTGAAAATAAAACTAAATGGGAATTTATAATTTGAATTTTATCAAAATCGGGCACTTGTCCAATCAATTTAATTTCTCCAAATAAATTACATGAATACCAGTTTAAATCTTTATCAATCCATTGAAAATTATTGAAATCGGATTCATAATGTTTGAAATTGCCTTGAATTGGCGTTGAAATGAATTTGAAATCTTCATTTGCAAAATTATAAAGTCCAATTTTTTGAGAATTAGTATCGTAAAACCATAGTTTATTTTGAGCGGCAATCCCAATAGCAATAGTAATTATGGAGGCTTTATTGATATCAGAGAAGGCTATTCTTTTAATTTCATTTAACTGATTATCTAATAAAACTACGGAATTAAAACCCTCAAAGAAAACGGCAATTTTTAGCGGGTTTTGAGTGTCAATTTTTAGTATTTTCCCTAAAGCAAGGTTTTTGTATTGCCAAATGTGATCTCCATTTTTCTTAAATAAAACGCCATTTTCTTCATAATAGTAACTTGATAAAACATCAATTGCTAAAAAACGACTTGCCGAAATGGATTCAGTAGATAATAAAGTCGCCGAAGTGTTTTGCCCTTGACATGGCAAAATTACTAAGATAAAAAGAATAATTATTTGAATATATGTTTTCATTGAACGCTAAATTACGGTTTTAGTTTTTAGGTATTTTATTTTAACATATAATTTGTAACATTTATTATTCTAAATCGTCATATTTGCATCTTAAAAATTACTAATAGTTATAATTATTAAGTTTCTGAATCTAAATTAACAATATAAAAACCGAATTTATGTTTAAAAAAACAATAGTATCACTTGTATTTAGTGCAATCGTATTTACACAAGTTCACGCGCAAGATTTTCAAGGAATGGCCGTATATGAGTCGAAAACAAGTACTTCTGATTTCAAAACTAGAATGGAAGGAAACAAGGAAATGACTCCCGACATGCAAAAAATGATTGAGGAAAGAATGAAAAAAATGTTTGAAAAAACCTTTATTTTGAATTTTTCAAAAACAACTTCTATTTATAAAGAAGAAGAAAAATTAGACGCTCCAGGTCAAGGCGGTCAAGGTGGTGGAATGAGAATGATGGGTTCGATGATGGGTGGTGGCGGAACCAATTTTAAGAACATAAAGGATAAAACCTATGCTGTGGATAAAGAGTTTATGGGAAAAGAATTTTTAGTAAAAGATTCATTACCCAATTATTCATGGAAATTAGAAGGCGAAACCAAATTAATCGGAGGATATACTTGTTTCAAAGCGACTACCGTTCGACCAGTTAGCCAAGCTGATTTTAGAAATTTCAGACCTAAAAAAGAGGAAAAGAAAGCGGAAGAATCCAAAGACGAAACTAAAAAACCTGAAGGAGAAGCTAAGAAAACGAACTTTATGGACGACTTTGAATTACCAAAAGAAGTAACAATCACAGCTTGGTATACTCCTGAAATTCCAATCAGTCAAGGACCAGAAAATTATTGGGGATTACCAGGATTAATATTAGAAGTTAGCGATGGTAAAACGGTTGTTTTGTGTTCAAAAATTGTCCTAAATTCTAAAGAAAAAGTAGAAATAAAATCTCCAACCAACGGAAAAGAAATTTCTCAAAAAGAATACGACGATACCGTGGTTAAAAAAATGGAGGAGTTCAGACAAATGAATCAAGGAAGAGGTGGAAATGGGACGATGCAAATTAGAATGGGGCGTTAATTCACAAATTAAAATTTAAAAAATCAATAAAAAGGTAATGAAAAAATCCCTCCTACTATTATTATTTATTTCTTCCGTTTCATTTTCACAATCTGTAAAATTTGAGGGCTTCATTCTAGATGTTGGAAAATCACCGCTTGAAATGGCCAACGTTATGGCGGTTAACACCGTTACCAAAGCAATGGATTCTTATGCAATTACAAATGACAAAGGAAAATATTTATTGAATTTGAAACCGAATTCCAGTTATTCCATAAAAGTGAGTTATTTAGGAATGCAAACAAAAGAGCTTGTAATTTCTACGTCTACTTTAAATATGAATCAAAATATTACTTTGGAATCGGGAGGAATAGAGCTTGAAGGAGTGGAAATTGTTCGTGAAATGCCAGTTTCGATAAAAGGAGATACAATAGTTTACAATGCCGACTCTTTTAAATCAGGAACCGAAAGAAAATTAGAAGACGTATTAAAAAAATTACCAGGAGTTGAAGTAAATGCGGATGGTGAGATTGAAGTTGAAGGGAAAAAAGTCACCAAATTAATGGTGGAAGGAAAAGACTTTTTTGACGGAGATACTAAATTAGGAGTCAAAAACATTCCTGCAGATGCGATTGATAAAATCCAAGTACTTAGAAATTTCAACGATGTTTCTGCCTTGAAAGGTTTGGAAAATGGAGATGAAAACATTGCGATGAACATCAAACTCAAAAAAGGAAAAAAGAATTTCTGGTTTGGAGATATAAATGCTGGCGGAGGAAAGGAGAATCAAAACACTCGATATATTGCCAATCCGAAGCTTTTTTATTATAGTCCAAAATACAGTGTGAACTTTATTGCCAAT
>CAIJFC010000350.1 GCA_903819815.1 uncultured Bacteroidota bacterium | reverse complement strand
TCTTCTCTTCCAAGTAAATGTCTTACTATGGTGGTTTTCCCTGACCCTGAAGGTGCCGAAAAAACTATTAATTTTCCTTTTTTCATTTTTTATTTGCTTTGTGTTTTTTTGCTATCAGCTAACAGCTGTTTGGTGACAGCTTTCCTACAACACATTCAAAACCTGTTCTTTAATTTTCTCTAATTCATCCTTCATCATCACCACCAATTTTTGCATTTGCGCATGATTGGATTTAGAACCCATAGTATTAATTTCACGACCCATTTCTTGAGTTATAAATCCTAATTTTCTGCCATTGGCTTCTTTTCCTTTTATAGTTTCTAAGAAATAATCCAGGTGATTCGTTAATCGAACTTTCTCCTCTGTAATGTCTAATTTTTCGAGATAATAGATTAATTCTTGCTCGAAACGATTCTCATCTACATTGACTTTCAATTCTGAAATTGCAGTTTGTAATCGGTCTTTTATTGCCTGAACCCGTTCTGGATCGAGCGCCAAAGCATCGTTCATATAACTTCTGATATTTCCAATTCGCAATTGAAATTCTTTATCTAACGACAACCCTTCCGCTTGACGGAAATTCAAAATATTAGAAATCGCTTCTTTAATTACTTTTTGAATTTCAAGCCAATTATTTTCATCTATTTCTTCCCGCTCAATTTTCATTGTATCAGGCATTCTTACTGCCATTTTCATTAATTCAGTTTCATCGGCATCGCCATAAACTTCACGAAGTTGTGCCATGTAAGCTTTCACAATTGGAACATTTACTTTGGTTGAGGTTTGTTCGGCAGTACTTTCAATATAAATGGAAAAATCAATCTTTCCTCGTTCTAATGCCAATGAAATTTCGTTGCGCAAACCCAATTCCATTTCACGGTAAAGCGAAGGCATTCTTACGCTTAAATCCAAACCTTTACTATTTAAAGATTTTACTTCAACGGTTATTTTTTTTGTTGGTAATTGCAATGTTGCTTTCCCAAAACCAGTCATTGATTGTATCATAATACTATTAAAATGTGTGTAAAGATAATGAAAAAGTTTTCAGTGGTTATTTAGTGTTGTCCCGTAGTTGCTCACTTTTTTTATCGGTAACTAAATATACTCCGGTAAAGATTAAAATTGCAGCACTTATTTTCACCCAATTCAATTCGTCTTTCCCTAAACTAATTGCAAAAACAGTAGCGAAAACAGGTTGTAAATAGATAAATACCGCTACTAATGTGGGTTTTAATTCTCGCATAGAAAGTAGGTTTAATAGGTAAGTAAAAAAGGTAGAAAACACTACCACAAATCCGATTTTCCAAACAATATCTACAGGCAAAACAGCCCAATTAACGCCTTGAAATTGGCTCCAGCCAAAAGGAATTACCATTATAAATCCAAATAAATAAATCCATTTTACAAATGTAAAAGCGTTGTATTTATCCATCAATTTCTTTACGATTACAAGGTAAAAACCATAGGAAATAGCATTGACTAAAACCAAAAAATTTCCCCAACTTGCCGATGAACTATCGCCAACAGATTTTCCGTAAAGTATCAAAAAAGAAGTACCAAATAATCCTAAAAAAATTCCGAAAACTTTCCTTTTTCGCATTTTTTCTTTGATAATAATTGCCGATAATATCAAAACAATTAATGGCGTACATACCATAATTACCGCCGCAGAAATTGGTGAAGTTAGGCTCAACCCTTTAAAAAAAGTAAGCATATTTAAGGCCACCCCAAAAAAAGCACAGGCAACAATTCTAGGAAAATCATGGAGAGCAATTTTTTCATTTGGACCCACTTTTAGCATTCTCATCATCAATCCAACGCCCCAAAACAGGAGCGCGGAACCGCCTACACGTAGAAAAATGAAACCATAGGCTTCAATATAACGTGGCATTACATCTTTAGCAATTGTGAAGGTAACTCCGTAAATTAAGGATACAAAGGTAGCGCCAATTAAGGCAATATTTCTTTTAGACATTATTCAAAACTTTCATTACTTGAAGCATATTTTGTTGGCTGTTGCCAATATAAATAGCACCATTTATAATAAAAACGGGACGACTTAAAAAAGTATAATTTTCTAAAATCAAATTTTTATAATCGGATTCCGATAATTGTTTGTTTTTTAAATCCATCGTTTTATACAAAATAGCTTTCTTGCTAAATAATGATTCATAGCTACCCGAAAGTTGGTGCATTTCTTCCAATTCCTCTTTTGTAATTCGATCTTGTTTGATATCTTGAAAAACCAAATCATTCTCTTTAGGTAGCGATTTTATTATTTTGCGACAGGTATCGCAAGTTCCAAGGTAATAAATTTTGTTAATCATAAGTAACTTATTTCTTTATGCAAAGAAAATCCATTTGAAGTAAAAAAGGGCATTTTTAATAAAAAATAAAGAGTTACAATTTATATCTTTACAAAAAAATAGCCTTTATGAAATTCAATACCAAAACCATTCACGGCGGTCAACACCATGATCCTGCAACAGGAGCG
>CAIJFC010000349.1 GCA_903819815.1 uncultured Bacteroidota bacterium | reverse complement strand
TACCAAAAAAAATAAGGTGTTTCGGAAAGCTCTGAAACACCTTTTTTTAATGTAATTTTTTTTATCTAACTTTTAAACTTCCAATCAAATTCATCTTTATCATTGATGATAGCTCCTATTTCAAATTTCACCACCTCATCAAATTCAGTCTGAAAAATGATCCAATTGTCTTCATTAAAATAGTTCTCAAAAGTGTCAAATTCTTCTTGGGTAAATTTAGTAATTCCTTTTTGAACCAATTCTGATTTTACATCACTAATTTTTTTTCCAATTACTTTATTTTCAAATAATTCTATATCGGAACTTGAAGCAACAATATAACCCAATTTAAAGTCTTCTTCCCTATAAAAAGTCAACCGCATTTTTAGTGAATTATAAGAAAAAATAATATTGTCATCTTCGTCTTTATAGTTTCTATTCGGTTTCCCGTATATAGCAATTACATCGTTTTGTTTCATTCCGAAAACGAGTTGATCGATTCCGTGTTTTAAATTTATTTTCATAGTATTTTTTTTAAGCACTACTCTACCCCATCATACCGCTCTGGTACTTGTGGATCATATAACGGGCATTTAAATTCTTCTAAAGCTCCAACCAAAATATCCATATCAGATCCCTGGGTTCCATAGCAATCTATTTTAATACTTTGAGAAGTGGTACGAACGTGGAATGCGCCTGGACCATTGTTGTTTTTCCAACTATTCTCATCCACACGTTCCCATTTTGAGAACAAGGTGTTAATTCGGTTTAGGATTACACTTGTAGGTAAATCTTCTAGTCCTTCAACGTGTTCTTCTTCGGTAAGCGCTTCATAAACCAAATGATGGTTAAGATAAATTCCGTCTTGGTAAATCCAAAAAACTAATTCGTACATACTTTAAAGATAATAGATAATAGATAATAGATAATAGATTAATAGATTTAAAGATTTAAAGATATAAAAATTGAAATATTATTAATATTCAAAAACACCATATTCACTGGTGATGGTCAATTTTTTTGTAGCTGACGCTGCTACTCTGCCAACAATTTGCGCATCTACGTTAAACGATTTAGAGATAGCAATTATATCATTTGCAACAGCTTCAGGAACATACAATTCCATACGGTGACCGCAATTAAAAACCTGGTACATTTCCTTCCAATCGGTTTTTGATTGTTCTTGGATTAATTGGAATAAAGGCGGTACTGGAAACAAATTGTCCTTAATAATATGTAGGTTTTCTATAAAATGTAATATCTTAGTTTGTGCGCCACCACTACAATGCACCATTCCATGAATCGTATTTGAGTTGTAATTTTCCAATATTTTTTTGATAATTGGAGCATAAGTACGCGTTGGCGACAGCACTAATTTACCTGCATCAATTGGAGAATTTTCTACAGCATCGGTTAATTTTACTTTTCCAGAATAAACCAAATCTTGAGGAACTGCCGCATCAAAACTTTCAGGGTATTTTTGAGCCAAATAATTGTCAAAAACATCGTGTCGTGCCGACGTTAATCCGTTACTTCCCATTCCACCATTATAGCCTTTTTCGTAACTTGATTGACCAAAAGAAGCCAAACCTACTATTACATCACCCGCTTTTATATTGGCATTGTTAATCACATCACTGCGTTTCATTCTTGCCGTTACAGTAGAATCAACAATGATAGTTCTTACAATATCACCCACATCGGCAGTTTCACCACCAGTAGAATGTATAGTAACTCCGTAGGTTTTTAACTCGGAAATTAATTCTTCTGTTCCGTTGATAATTGCTGAAATTACTTCTGAAGGAATTAGGTTTTTATTTCTTCCAATGGTTGAAGACAACAAAATATTATCAGTTGCACCCACACACAATAAATCGTCAATATTCATGATTAATGCATCTTGGGCGATGCCCTTCCATACAGAGATATCTCCGGTTTCTTTCCAATACATGTAGGCTAAAGAGGATTTAGTACCTGCTCCATCAGCATGCATAATTAAACAATATGCTTCGTCTTGGGTTAAATAATCAGGTACAATTTTACAAAATGCTTTTGGGAATAAACCCTTGTCAATGTTTTTAATAGCATTATGTACGTCTTCTTTTGATGCGGAAACACCTCGTAGAGCATATCTTTTACTTGTATCTGAGCTCATTATTTTGTTGTGTAGTTGTTTGCAAAGATAATCGGAATTTTTGGATGTGAAATTACTATCGGATAATTTATTTACTCAAAATCATAATCTCAACTCGGCGATTGTCTTCTTCTTCTTGTGCTGATTTTTCAGGGATAGGATGTATTGGTTTTGAGGTTCCAAATCCCTTAAACGACATGCGGTTTCTATTAATTCCATTTTTAATTAAAAACATCCACACCGCTCTAGCTCTAGATATTGAAACATCATAAACGCCTGGAGATGTTTGACAACAAATATGACCTTGGATTTCTATTTTTAATTTTGGGTTGTCATTCATCACACATAATAATTCATACAAAACAGGCTCTGAATTGGGTAATAACCTCGCTGAATTATTAAAAAAATAGATGTTATTTAGTTTAACATGATCGCCAATATTAGAAGTTTTTAAGGAATTATTCAATTCTTCTAATTGAAGTTGTTCTTTAGTTTTAGG
>CAIJFC010000348.1 GCA_903819815.1 uncultured Bacteroidota bacterium | reverse complement strand
GGAAGTTTTAGGTAAAGGTCGAGAAAAAAGATAATAGACAGAAACCGTTGTCCGTTGATCGTTATCCGCGAATCGTTAAAGCACCATCGAACAACGATTACCAAATAACCAAATTATCGAATTAACTTTTACGTTGACCGAATAACAAAAAACGTTGACCGCTAAATGTTAACCGTTGACGACTTCTCTAAAGCGCCCTCATAGTATTAGCGATAGAAAACAACGAAGAAAAGAACGGCAGTGACCATCACAGCAAGGAGGCACGACGCGTGGCTTTGGTCGCGGAGAGATTGCCGAGGTAGTTTTCAAGATAAGATTATGCAGGCTTGATCTTTTTTGTTACTTTTTACCATCAAGGGAAAAAAGTAAAGAATAAAATAAAATAGTTCTTGGTTGAGGGAGATGTGAGTAGTTGTAGGTTGAGAAAAAAGATAATAGACAGAAACCGTTGTCCGTTGATCGTTATTCGCGAATCGTTAAAGTACCATCGAACAACGATTACCAAATAACCAAATTATCGAATTAACTTTTTCCTATTAGAAAAAACAAATGATAAAAAATCTAATTATTTTTGGAACACGACCTGAAGCCATAAAAATGGCTCCCTTGGTTCGTGCCTTCAAAAAAGAAAATAATATTTTTGACACTCGTGTTTGCGTCACCGCTCAACATCGGGAAATGTTAGATCAAGTATTAGATTTTTTTGAAATTATCCCCGATTACGATCTGGACTTAATGAAACCCAATCAAAATTTATTTACTCTGACTTCTGATATCCTTTTAGGGTTAAAACCAATATTAGAAGAGTTTCAACCCGATTATGTTTATGTTCATGGCGATACCACCACTACCATGGCTTCCAGTATTGCCGCTTATTATTCCGGCGCAAAAGTATGTCATATAGAAGCAGGACTAAGAACCAATAACAAATGGTCACCCTTTCCAGAAGAAATGAACCGTCAGGTTACCGGGAGGATTGCCGATTATCATTTTGCACCAACGGAACAAGCGAAACAAAACTTGTTGAAAGAAAATGTACCTGAGAGTACCATTTTAGTAACTGGAAATACCGTTATTGACGCTTTATTAGAAAGCGCGAGTAGAGTGGAAAATCTTGAAAATCCAGAAATTGAAAAATTAAAAACGATTATTGATCCTTCTAAAAAAATAATCTTGGTCACTGGCCATCGTAGAGAAAATCACGGGCAAGGGTTTATAGCAATTTGCGAGGCGCTAAAAGAAATTGCGCAATTGAATCCAGACGTACAGATAATTTATCCGGTGCATTTAAATCCCAATGTGCAGCAGCCCGTTTATAAGTTGTTAGATGGAATAGGAAATATTCATCTAATGGAACCGTTGGCATATCCTGCTTTTGTTTGGCTAATGAATAAATCCTATTTAATAATTACTGATTCAGGGGGGATTCAAGAAGAGGCTCCAAGTTTAGGAAAACCCGTTTTAGTAATGCGTGAGACTACTGAGCGTCCAGAAGCATTGGCTGCAGGTACCGTAATTTTAGTAGGATCCAATAAAGAAAAAATTATCTTGGAATGCAATAACTTGTTAACCAATAAAGAAAAATACAATAAAATGAGTGCCTTACACAATCCTTATGGAGACGGCAAGGCGTGTGAGAAGATTATTGATTTCGTGAAATCAATTTAATAGAGAATTTAAAGTTGAAATAAAAAAATGCCAAATTCAAATCAAACTATATTAATTACTGGAGGGGCAGGATTTATTGGATCCAATTTGTGCGACTATTTTTTAGCAAAAGGCTATAAAGTAGTTTGTTTGGATAATTTTGCAACGGGTCATTTACACAATTTAAAAGAGTGTATTAATAACCCTAACTTTCGATTAATTGAGGGTGATATTCGAAATATAAAAGTATGCAGCGAAGCGGTTCAAGGGGTTGATTTTGTTTTACATCAAGCAGCATTAGGTTCCGTTCCTAGATCTATTAATGATCCAATAACTACGAATGAGGTGAATGTGTCCGGTTTTTTAAACATGTTAGTAGCGGCAAGAGATGCCAAAGTGAAACGCTTTGTTTATGCGGCAAGTTCCTCTACCTATGGTGATTCTGTGGGTTTGCCGAAAGTGGAAGACGTTATTGGTAAGCCACTTTCTCCTTATGCAATTACAAAATATGTAAATGAATTGTATGCAGAAATATTCAGTAGAACCTACGGATTAGAAACAATAGGATTGCGTTATTTTAATGTTTTCGGTCGCAAGCAAGATCCTAATGGTGCTTATGCAGCTGTAATTCCAAAGTTTGTAATGCAATTTATGAACTACGAAAGTCCAATTATTAATGGGGACGGAAATTTTTCTCGTGATTTTACCTATATTGACAATGTAATTCAGATGAATGAATTGGCTATGACCACTCAAAATCCTGAGGCATTAAATTCAGTTTATAACACTGCTTTTGGTGATCGAACTACTTTAACGCAATTAGTAGGTTATTTAAAGGAAAATTTAGTAGCATTTGACTCAAAAATACAGGATGTTACAATTGTATATGGACCAAATAGAGAGGGGGATATTCCACATTCTTTGGCGAGCATAGATAAAGCAAAAAGATTATTGGGATATAATCCTAAATTTTCAATTGAAGATGGGCTAAAAGAAGCAATAAAATGGTATTGGGAAAATTTAAAAGCGTAAACAGTCGCTTTTTTATAGAAAATTGACGGCTAACAGATCAACACATCAATAAATGAGTACTGGAGAAATCATCATCTATCAATCCAACACTCTTTCCCATCATATTGAGGTTAGAATGGAGGATGAAACTGTTTGGCTTACACAATTACAAATGGTAGCGTTATTTAAATCGACAAAGCAAAATATTAGTTTGCACATAAATAATATTTTCAAAGAGGAGGAGCTACAAGAAAATTCAGTTGTCAAGTATTCCTTGACAACTGCATCGGATGGTAAAAAATATAAAACCAAGTTGTATAATTTAGACGTGATTATATCTGTTGGCTATAGAGTGAAATCCAAAACCGGTACACAATTTCGCATTTGGGCAACAAATACTTTAAAAACGTATTTATTAAAAGGTTATGTTATTCAGGATAGAATTGAGAGTATCGAAAAAAGACTTTACGAACAGGATACTAAAATAAATTTATTACTTAAAACTAATTTACCTCCAAATGAGGGTATTTTTTACGAAGGACAAATATTTGATGCCTATCAATTTGTTTCAGAGATCATAAAATCGGCACAAAAATCAGTAATCCTGATTGATAATTACATAGACGAAAACGTATTAATGCTTTTGGCCAAACGAAATAATAAAGTAAAAGCAACTATTTACACCAATAAGGTTGACCAACAGCTAAGACAAGATCTTGAAAAACACAATATGCAATACAGCCCTATTGCCATTGAAATTTTTAAAAAATCCCACGATAGATTTTTAATCATTGACAATACATTAGTATATCATATTGGAGCCTCATTAAAAGATTTGGGTAAAAAATGGTTTGCGTTCTCAAAAATGAATTTAAATGCCATTGAAATAATAAGCCGATTATCAAACTAATAATTACAAATGAACGAATCAATACATAAAAAATTGAACATGAAAATTGCAGTCATAGGACTAGGATACGTTGGTCTCCCTTTAGCACGATTATTTGCTACAAAATACCCAGTAGTGGGTTTTGATATCAATCAAAAACGAATTCAAGAATTACGCTCGGGCACAGATAGTACTTTAGAGTTAACCGATGAAACATTACAAACGGTTTTAGTGACCGAAAATCCCTTTCATTGTCATCCTGAACTTGTTTCAGGATCTCAAGGACTCTATTGTTCTTCAGATTTTGCAGATATCAACGATGCCAACTATTACATTGTAACCGTTCCTACTCCAGTGGATAAAAATAACCGCCCTGATTTGACCCCCTTGTATAAGGCTAGTGAAACAGTAGGTAAAGTATTAAAAAAGGGCGATATTGTGATTTATGAATCAACGGTTTACCCAGGGGCAACGGAAGAGGAATGCATTCCAGTATTAGAACGCATTTCAGGATTGAAGTTCAATGAAGATTTCTTTGCGGGTTATTCTCCGGAAAGAATCAATCCAGGTGACAAGGAACATACCGTAGAAAAAATACTGAAAGTAACCGCCGGTTCAACACCAGAAATTGGTCAGAAAGTAAACGACCTTTATAAAAGTGTGATTACTGCAGGCACCCATTTGGCACCCACAATAAAAGTTGCCGAGGCAGCCAAGGTAATTGAAAATTCCCAACGCGACATCAACATTGCTTTTGTCAATGAATTGGCAAAAATATTTAATTTGATGGATATTGATACCCATGCCGTTTTAGAAGCAGCTGGAACAAAATGGAATTTTTTACCTTTCAAGCCAGGATTAGTTGGCGGACATTGCATTGGAGTAGATCCTTATTATTTAGCACAACGCGCACAGGAATTTGGTTATCATCCAGAAATTATATTAGCAGGTCGCCGATTGAATGACAGCATGGGGGAATACGTAGCCTCACAGGTGGTTAAATTAATGATAAAAAAAGGAATCACCGTTAACGGAGCCTCATTGTTAATGCTAGGAATTACTTTTAAGGAAAACTGCCCCGATGTTCGTAATACCAAGATTGTTGATGTTATTTCGGCACTCACCGATTACGGAATTTCGATTACGATTTACGATCCTTGGGCCAACCCCGCTGAGGTAAAGCACGAATACGGATTAATTTGTCATGCTGAACTTGTTTCAGCATCTAAATTTGATTCTGTAGTTTTAGGTGTAGCACACCAAGAGTTTATAGACTTAGATTTTGAGTCTTTGCAAAAGGAGAATAGTGTTTTGTTTGATGTGAAGGGAATTTTAAATAAAGGGGTAGATGGTAGATTATAAATTTTAAACAATCAATACATGTGTATGTCTTCAAACTAAAGTGGAATTTTCCTACTTGTATGAACAATCCATTTTAAACATCATCTTAAGGAATAAAAACTAGGAATT
>CAIJFC010000347.1 GCA_903819815.1 uncultured Bacteroidota bacterium | reverse complement strand
GTAATTCGTTAATTCGAAAGCCAAATAACCAAATAACCAAATAACCGAATAAACATTAAAAATGAAATCACAAGACGTAAGAAAGCAATTTCTAAACTTTTTCGAAGGCAAAGGACACTTAATTGTTCCATCCGCACCAATCGTTCTAAAGGATGATCCAACCTTGATGTTCAACAACTCAGGAATGGCCCAATTCAAAGAATATTTTTTGGGAAATGGAACTCCTAAAAGCAATAGAATTGCCGACACTCAAAAATGTCTTCGCGTTTCAGGAAAACACAACGACCTAGAAGAAGTAGGAATTGATACCTACCACCACACCATGTTTGAAATGCTTGGAAACTGGTCGTTTGGCGATTATTTTAAAAAAGAAGCCATCAATTGGGCTTGGGAATTACTTACTGAAGTCTACAAAATTCCAAAAGACATTCTTTATGTGTCTGTATTTGAAGGAAACCCTGATGAAAATGTACCTTTCGACCAAGAAGCCTATGACATTTGGAAAACCTTAATTTCTGAAGACCGAATTATCCTAGGAAATAAAAAAGACAATTTTTGGGAAATGGGAGAACAAGGGCCTTGTGGTCCGTGTTCAGAAATTCATGTTGACATTCGTTCAGTTGAAGAAAAAGCAAAAATCTCAGGAAAAGAGTTAGTAAACAATGACCATCCACATGTGGTAGAAATTTGGAACAATGTTTTCATGGAATTCAACCGTAAAGCCGACGGTTCACTTGAAAAATTACCAGCACAACACGTTGATACCGGAATGGGATTCGAGCGTTTGTGTATGGTTTTACAAGGCGTACAATCCAATTATGATACCGATGTTTTCTCGCCAATTATCCAACACATTGAGAAAATAACAGGGGCAAAATACACGATAAAAGCAAAAGACGAAGAAGAAGAAAAAATAAATATTGCGATCCGCGTAATTGCCGATCATGTTCGAGCCGTAGCATTCGCAATAGCAGACGGACAATTGCCCTCAAATACAGGTGCAGGTTATGTAATACGTAGAATTTTGCGTCGTGCAATTCGTTACGGATTTACATTTTTGAATACCAAAGAAGCTTTTATTTACCAATTAGTAGAAACTATAAGCGCACAAATGGGAAGTTCATTCCCTGAAATAACAGCCCAAAAAAATCTAGTTATGAATGTGATTAAAGAAGAGGAAAACTCCTTTTTAAGAACATTAGATCAAGGGCTACAATTATTAGAAAATGTAATTTCTAGTACTCAAGGCAAATTGGTTTCAGGACAAAAAGCATTTGAATTGTATGACACTTTTGGTTTCCCAATCGATTTAACAGCGTTGATTTTAAGAGAAAGAGGTTATGATTTAGATGAAGCAGGTTTCGACAAAGCGATGCTAGAACAAAAAACACGTTCTCGTGCTGCTTCTGAAATTTCAACAGAAGATTGGGTAATTTTAGAAGAAGGAAACAACGAAACTTTTGTGGGTTACGATCAAATTGAAAACGAAGTTAAAATCACTCGTTTTAGAAAAACAGATAGTAAAAAAGACGGCGTTTTATTTCAAATAGTCTTAAACAATACGCCATTTTATCCTGAGGGAGGGGGTCAAGTTGGTGATAAAGGAGTTTTAGTAGCTGCAAATGAGACCATTCAAATTATCGACACCAAAAAAGAAAATAACTTGATTGTACATTTTTCAAAGCAATTGCCTGAAAATGTAAATGCCCTATTTGAGGCTAAAGTAGCTTCTAATTTGAGAGATTTAACCTCAAGAAATCACTCTGCTACACACTTAATGCACCACGCTTTGAGAAGTATTCTAGGAACTCACGTGGAGCAAAAAGGATCGTTGGTTAATCCAAATTATTTGCGTTTTGACTTTTCGCATTTTGCTAAATTGACCGAAGCGGAATTACAACAAGTGGAAGATTTTGTAAATGCAAGAATTCAAGAGCAATTACCCTTAATTGAACGAAGAAACATTCCATTTGCACAAGCAGTTTCAGAAGGAGCGATGGCACTTTTTGGGGAAAAATATGGTGATGAAGTTCGTGCGATAAAATTTGGCGAAAGCATGGAATTGTGTGGTGGAATCCACGTTAAAAATACAGCTGAAATCTGGCATTTTAAAATTGTTTCTGAAGGGGCCGTTGCGGCAGGAATCCGCCGTATCGAAGCCATTACAAGCGATGCGGTGAAAGCTCACTTTGCCTCTAATGAAAACACGTTGAACGAAGTCAAAGAAGCGCTAAAAAATCCGCAAGACATTTTGAAAGCAGTTCATTCTTTACAAGAGGAAAACGGAAAACTTTCAAAGCAAATGGAGGCTTTAATGAAAGATAAAGTTAAAAATATTAAAGCAACATTAGCTTCTGAAATTAAAATAGTAAACGGAATTCAATTCCTTGCAAAACATGTTGACTTAGATCCAAATGGCGCTAAAGATTTGGCTTACGAATTAGGAACACTAGGAACAAATGTATTTGTAGTTTTGGCAACAACCGATCCCGAAGTTTCGGGAGGAAAACCAACAATTACCTGCTATATTTCTAAAGAATTAGTGGCTGAGAAATCGCTAAACGCTGGAAATGTAGTTAGAGAATTGGGTAAATACATACAAGGAGGAGGAGGAGGACAACCCTTCTTCGCTACTGCGGGAGGTAAAAATACTTCAGGAATTCCTGAAGCCCTTGAAAAAGCAATTGATTTTATTAAATAAAATAATTTAATTTAACCGTTGGGTCTAATTCGTAAAATCGTT
>CAIJFC010000346.1 GCA_903819815.1 uncultured Bacteroidota bacterium | reverse complement strand
TAAAAAAACACTTAGTAGAAATTCGTTTAAAAGGTTTTTTCTCAAGTCTGCCACGCACGGTATTAACAATTGTTTACAGCAGATGGATTGGGTGATAGCTTTCTTTTCGGGACTACATAAATTACAAGGGAGAAAATAGTATAAAAAAACCGTCAAGTATATAATACTTAACGGTTTTTAAAACAAAATAATTACTAGTCTTTTAATTTTAATACTTTTTTCACTTCTGTGTAATTTTTCCAATTAATATTTGGATTTGCCGCTCGTTGAGAACTACTTATTAAGACAGCTTTAAAATCAAAAGTGTTTGTAGTTGTCCATGGACTTACTACTGTTCCGTCTGCCTTTTCTGTATTAATAAACAATAGACCAGTTGATTCAGAAAATTCTGGAACTATATTTACGTAATTCGATACTACCCAAGGTAACTGAGTCCAATATTTTGTAGTACCTAATGTTTCATATACTGTATAAACCATGATTACATCATCTGCATTAAACCCAGTTATTCCACTATAAGATTGGTATGTGTCGCCAGCCGCAAATGTTAATATAAAATTAAATGTTTTAGCTTGAGGCCCAGCTTGACCTTGAGCACCAGTTGCACTAGTTTCACCTTTTGGGCCTGTTTCTCCTTTTTCCGGTTTTTTACAAGATTATAATGTTAAACCTATGGTTAAAGCCAAGCCTGCTAAAACTGTTGTGATTTGTTTTGATTGATTTTTCATATTTTTTTGTTTTAATTATTAGTAAATTTGTTGTTTAGCGGACTTGTGTTTATAAATATAAATTCATCACAATCCCTTTGAATAGAATTTATCATAGTATGTTTTAATAAAAAACATGCAGGACTGCCCCCAATAGACCATCATTCCTTGTGCGTTTCCTACGTCTTTAGTAATTATTTTTTCAGAGCTTATTATAGCTCCGTTTGAAATGTCAAAAAATATTACATAAGCTGATGCTTCTAAGGGTTTCTTTTGAAAGTATTCCACACTCACAACCATTCCAATTTTGGTGTTTGGATTAGTGGGTTTTTCATAATTCAAAATACTTTTTTGTGCTTGATTAATATCAGAATGAAATGGTAATCTAACTACAACATCTTTTTCGGATACGTTGTTATTTATAATATTTACGGCAGCTGGATAATACCTAACCTTTAGTTTTTTAAACCATTTTTCCATTTTACTCATCGGAATCTCATTTACTACAAATAAGTTCCATCCAGGAAATTGTACGTCCTTAATCTCTTCTCCTTCATTAATTCTATCTGGTTCAACTAGCCTGAAATTAGAGAAATCAAGCCCATAAAAAATTAATTCATTTGCTGCATAAACATCATTAAGAGTAAGTGTCGTTTTTTGAGCATATCCTACCGAACTTAATACGATAAATAATAATGTAATAACTGAATGTTTCATTTGGAGTTTTTATAAAGAGAAAGAAATTATTAAACTTTTTAATTAATTTGTTGAGTTGTACACGCGCTACCATCTAAAGTAATTGTGCCTGAATACCATTGAGTACCATTTTGGTCTTTTACAGTATAGCTAAACGATTTTACTTTTGAACTTCCTAAATTTTTGGTAATATGCGCTAAACCATCTGATGAACATGAAGGAGCCGACCCATAGTAAGTAGTTGCACCACAAGATCCAATGAATGAACCATCAACATAAAAATTTAAAGCCGTTACTCCTAATGCAGACCAACTAGATGCGTTTGATTGATTCTGCCAAAAAATCACTTTAGATTCATAATTGCAACTACCATCGTCTTCTTCGGCACTTGAATTATAGTTTGTGGCGAAAGAAGTTTTACAGCCTTTAACTGGATCTTTTTTGCAACTTGTGATACTTATTACACAGAAAATAGAGGCACAAATAATAGCTAATTTTTTCATAATTTTTTTGCATTTATTTTTTGCTTACTCTATGGCTTTTCAGCTTCCGCCTCTTCTTTAATGACTTGTGAAGAGCAAGTATTAATTAATAGTATATTACCATTTATCACAAAATTACAATTATTATCACTAAATGACAAATTATTATCATATAATGATTATTTATTTTGATAAAAGCAGATGAAATTTGAGCGTGAGTAATAGAATTGGAGAAAAAATACGTCAGCTTAGAGTACTAGGAGGGTTGAGCCAAGAAAACGTAGCAGAAGAAATTGGTATGAGTCACGGAAATTATGGAAAAATTGAACGTGGTGAGATTGATGTAAGCTCAACACATTTGATTCAACTTGCTAAAGCACTTAAGGTAAATGTAAGTGATTTCTTTGAAAATAAACTAAAAGTAAATGCCAAAGAGCCTAAAGGAGAATATGGTTATGCTACTAAAGACGAACTTTCAGAAATTGCTCAAGCATTACAACAGCTTACAAAAGTAGTAGAGAAACTTCAAGAACCACCTACAAACAAAAAAAAACTAGCAAAAAAGAAATCCTCTAAAACTAAGTAGTTTTAAAATCGTTTCAATTGCTGGTTCCCAAAAAAATTCCACTCAGGCGTATTGATTTGTTCTGCGTTTACATCCAACTCATACCAAGGGGAAATAGTTGGATTATTTTTATTTATTAAAATATGAATGTCTTGGGCAGGCATATAACTTT
>CAIJFC010000345.1 GCA_903819815.1 uncultured Bacteroidota bacterium | reverse complement strand
TGTAAAGCGGAAATTCCGCTTCTTAAACAATTTTATTTGTCAAAAAAAAGAACTGTTGGAGAAAATAATTGGATTTATTTAAATCCTGTTATTACTGATAATGTTATCGATTTTGAAATAAAGAAAGGTAGATTTGATAATGATGGATGGGTAGCTAGAGGTAATTTATCATGTCCATGTTGTGGGAATACCACCGATGTTAAGACATTAAAAAAACAATTTGTTGATGGAAAATCTAAAGAAAAACTGTTGGCCGTTGTTTGGGAAGAAGATGGTAAAAGGATTTTCAAGAAACCTACTAATAAAGAAATAGAATTATTGTCAAAAATAAGCAGACCTGATAATGCTCCATTTGAAGAAATGCCTACGAAATACACACAAGCACTACCTTCATGTACATGGGGTATTTCCAAGTGGGGGGATTTATTTTCTAACAGACAATTAATAGTAATTAATTCAATGGTAAATAATCTTAATAATCTTAAGAAAACGTTACCAGTTAGTGATGATTACAATAAAGCATTAATGACATATTTATCAATATTAATTGATAGAACAATTGCAAGAAGCACAACTTTTGGAGTTTGGCATGTGTTGCAAGAAACTGTCGAACACCCTTTTGGAAGACAAGCTATTCCAATGATATTTGATTATCCCGAAATGAATATTTTAAGTTCACTTTCAGGAGCTGCTGAAGGACAATTATCATTTATTTTAAAATATATTGAAGAAGAAAACTTTACTTTCAGTTCGATTTGCAAAAATGCTTCTAGCGGTGAAAGATCTCAATTTGAAAATAAAGAGATGACAGCTGTGGTAACTGACCCTCCATATTATGATGCAATTGCATATGCAGATATTTCCGATTTTTTCTATGTTTGGTTAAAACGAACTTTATCTGATACTTTTCCTGAAAATTTTTATACTCCTAAAACACCTAAAAGTGATGAATGTACTGCATTAAAACATCATCATGATGGGAATAAAGAAAAAGCAGTTAAACATTTTGAAACTAAATTAACACAAATTTTTGATGCTATAGAACATCAAACTTCAGATATTGTTAGTATAATGTTCGCACACCAAAGCACCGAAGCATGGACTACATTATGTAATTCGATATTAGGTGCAAGAATGAATATTACAGGAAGTTGGGCTGTTGATACAGAAATCACAGGTGCTTTAAAAACTGACAAAGCATTCTTATCTTCGTCAGTAACCGTTTCTTGTGTACCTTCACAATCTGCAGGATATGGGGATTACAAAGAAGTAAAAAAAGCCATAGAGACAACGGTGGCTCGCGAGGTAGATGAATTGTACCGTTTAGGTTTCCGTGGTGCCGATTTATTAACAGCTTGTTTCGGACAGGCTGTAAGTGAATTTGGTAAATACAAAAAAGTAGAAAAAGCAGATGGTTCAGAAGTCACTGTGGCTGAATTATTGACAATGGCTCGAGAAAGTGCGTTCAATGCTTTACTTAAAGGATTTGATGGTGACGAATACACTAAATTTTATATTGGTTGGTTACAGCTCAATGGTTTCGCAGAAAGTGATTTTGATGATGCAGCCACTTTCGCCAAAGCAGGACTATCCATAAATATAGCAGAATTGCGTAAAGAAAATATTTTTATACAAAACAAGAACAAGCAAACTTTAGCAACATTTACAGAACGAAACAAGCTAAAGACTAACTTGGGAGCAAGAGCTGATAGTTTCTTAATAGACCAAGTTCACAAAGCAATGGATTTATATAAAGGCACCAATAGAGTTGCATTATTAAACTTTATTAAAGAAAAAGCCAGTGCGCCAGATGGAAGTTTTTGGCGTGTTGTTACTTCATTAGACGAATTATTACCTAAAGAATGTGATGACCAAAAAATGACCAAAGGATTAATTACAAACAAAGAAAGTTTAATCCGTGAAAGTAATGAAATACAAAAAACAATCGTTCAACAAGGAACTTTAGAATTAGAATAAAATGGCAAATAACAATCAAGAACAATTATTCAAAGCATTTGGATTATTTATAGAAGCATTCCGCCCCTATGTAGTTTCACTATTAATGGAGGAAGAGGGCGATAAATGGCAAGCAAAATTTGTAGAAGTACTATCATTTGACCAAAAAGAAAAATGGAATATAGGATTGCGCAATGGTTCTACTCCCGAAACTTTGATAGATTTTCATCATTTGAAATCATTTGCTATACAAAAGAAAGATTTACTCAAAAAGGACTTTACCAAAAGTATAAGCGCCTTACCCAATTGGCTGAGTGAAATTGCACAGCTACGTCATGAGGTAGCTCATTTTTCTGCTGAGATTAATGAAGATGAAGCCACAAAAGTTTGGATACACATGAAAACAATAGCCAAAACTATTGGAATGCCTGAACTGGAAGAAGAGCTAAAAAAAATTCAGAATAGCAATATCACAAATCAAGCAGAAAAAGTAGTTGTTGTAGAAGCTGAAACAGTTTATTCGGGTGCTTTAAAACCTTGGTTTCAAATAGCACAACCCCATTTTGACATCAAACAAGGAATATTAGATGAGTCGGTTTTTGCAGCTAACTTGGCCGAAGTAGCTCTGGGGAATGGTCGCGAAATATACAAGGATCCAAATACATTTTTTTCCAAAACCTATTTTACTACAGGTTTAAAATCTGTAGCTAAAACAGTAATTAAAGGATTAAATGGAAACGAAGAAGCTGAAAATCGTGTTATTTCATTACAAACTGGTTTTGGTGGTGGTAAAACACATACCTTAATTAGTATCTACCATTATTGTAAATGGGGTAAAAATGCAGCTAATTCTCCACATACAAAAGAACTAATTGAATATACTGGTGTTCCAAATTTTGATAATGCAAAAATTGCAGTATTCACTAATACAACTAATGATGTTGCAAATGGAAGAATGACCGACGATGGTATATTAATTCAAACTATTTGGGGTGAAATTGCCTACCAATTAGGTGGTAAAGACGGATATGAAATCGTAAGAAAGAATGATGAACAATTAATTGCTCCTGCAGGTATATTCAAAAAAGTATTGAAAAACTATGCTCCTGCACTAATATTAATTGATGAATTAGCTGATTATTGTGTGAAAGCGGCTGCAAAAAAGACAGGTAATACTAGTTTAGCAGACCAAACCATCAGTTTTATGCAAGAGTTTACTGAAGCCATTGCTGAAACCGAAAATTGTGTTGCCATTATTACACTACCTGCTAGCGTTCAG
>CAIJFC010000344.1 GCA_903819815.1 uncultured Bacteroidota bacterium | reverse complement strand
TTAGGAAATATTATATTAAATTATTATTTAATTACCCTAAGGCATTCATACTTAAATTTAGGATATTTAAAATTTTTTTTCTTTTGGTTAGAAATAATTATTATGTCTAATTAGGGTTATTATTAAAAATTGTAAAATTATTGTTTTAGACGATGGAACGCCTCAAAAATACCTTGATCAATTATTGAAAAAATTCCCAGTAATCAAGATTTTAAAATCGGATTTATATACTGAAAAATCCAATGCTATTGCAAATGCAAATGCTGATGTCAATATAAAAATACCAATCGATTTATGGGTTAAGGCTGCTGAAAATGCTTCCGATTATTTTTTGTTAATTGAAGATGATTTCTGGTGTACTAAATTATTTAATTATACTGAAATCATATCAAATTTGAATACAGACAAAATAAATATGTTAAAATTATGCTGGCTTGGAAATTCAAAATTACTTCCTAATAAAAGCATTGATGTAAATGGAGAATATTCAATTTATAGCCCTGATTTATTCACTCAAAATTCTTTATTATTTAATTTTGTCTTTAGATTCCACCGATTTAAAATTAGAAAAATAGTTACTTTTCTAAAGATTTATAGCCAGGAAAGGTGGTTAGAATATTATACAATTTTTGCAACTTCAGGCGCAATTTTTAAAAAGAATTTTTTTTTGGAATTATGGAAAAACCATAAAAATTCTGTCGATGAAGGCCTTCAGTTGAATAACGCATTGAAATACATTAATAAAAAAAGCAAGTTACAATTATTTGGCTTTACCAATTCTGAATTTTTTAAAACAGGATTTCTTTCCTCTGCAAGTAATCAAAATAAACAGTATGAAAATGTTGCTATTGATATGTTTGCTTTCAATAAAATTATAAATGAAGCATGGTTTAACAATGCTTTCGATTCAATGGAAAACTATCCAAATGACCTATGTCAAAACAAGATAGAAGAATTATTAATTGCTGCAAATCATCCTGCTGCCAGTAATTTGGAATGGAAAAAATGGGTTCAGGAGTTTAAAAATCAATACGTAACCTTCGGCTGTAATATTGACTAAATGGATATTAAAACCAAAGAAAATTCTCATAAAACTATTCTAAATGCTACCGGCATATTTGGATTTGCACAAGTATTGAAAATGTTGGTTAGTATTGTAGGGTCAAAGTTTGTGGCCATTTTTTTAGGGCCTTTAGGTATAGGAATAGTAGGTTTGTTAAACAATACGATTGCTATAATTAGTTCGTTAACGAGCTTTGGAATCAATATTACCGGCGTTCGTGAAGTGAGTTTGGCCAATGCTGAAAATGATCAAAATAAATTTTCAGAACGATTTATTGTACTTCAAAGATGGTCTATTTTTACAAGTATTTTAGGAGCTTTAGCAACTATTATATTTTCTAAGTTACTCAGTAAATTAACTTTTGGAACCACTGATTATTATTTCTGGTTTGTAATTCTTTCAGTAAATTTTGTTTTTTCAAATATATCCACAAGTAGAATTGCACTTTTACAGGGTTTGCGAATGATAAAATCGATAGCAATTTCAAATGTAGTTGCCTCTGTTTTAATTACTTTAGTAACTCTGCCAATTTATTATTATTTCAAAATTGAGGGTATAATAACTGCTATATTGGTTTCAAGTTTGATTAATTTGTTAGTCAATTTCTATTTCACCAGAAATATTAAAATCTCCAAAATTCAACTTTCTTTATCCGATACTTTCCAAAAAGGGAAACCTTTGATGAAAATGGGATTTTTACTTTCTATAAATGTTATTTTCGGTCAAATATGTAGCTATTTGATAAAATTATATTTAAATGGAAGTGGATCAAGTGCAGAAATATTAGGATTATTTGAAGTAAGTTCTGTAATTTTAATTTCCTATGTTGGTCTAATATTTAATGCGATGGGAACTGATTTTTATCCAAGAATCACGGAAGTAAAAAATAACAATGCTAAAGTTAGAGAGCTAGTAAATGATCAAATCGAAATGGGTTTGTTATTGATAACACCAGCAATAATTTTCTTGTATTTTGGGGGGCCAATTATTATTAAAATACTCTATTCTAATCACTTTTTAAAGGTATTATTAATTTTCAAAGCCGCTCTATTTGCAGTAATTATTAAGGCAGTAATTTGGCCGTTAGCATATGTAATATTAGCAAAAGGCGACAATAAATTGTATTTCAAACAAGAGTTTATTAGTGATTTATTCCTATTAGTTTCAACGGTTGTTTTTTACCATTATTTAGGATTAATGGGAATTGGAATAGCTAGTATGATTCAATTTTTATTGTATGCTTTTTATATAATTCCGATTTTGAAAAATAAATATGATTTTTCAATCAGAAAGGATACATTTCGAATAATAATATTTTGTTTTCTTATTGGAATTTCTGCAAGTGCTGTTTCTTTCTCTATCGATTATCCTGATGCTTACTATCCTTTAGGATTGATTTTAGTATTTTCAATTTTCTATTCCTATAAAGAATTAAACAAACGGGTTGCTATTTATTCTTATTTTGTAAAAATTAAAAATA
>CAIJFC010000343.1 GCA_903819815.1 uncultured Bacteroidota bacterium | reverse complement strand
GGGATGTTATATTCGACCTATAGGTTCTGAAGTGCATTATAAAATGGTAAGTGCTATCAACATACCATTAGCTCCATCAAAGTATTACTTTAAAAGTAAAGGTCAGGTTCATCATTTTACCTTACTTTTTCCAGCATTACCAAAAAGCGTAAAGCAAATAGATATTATTGAAAGATTAGCTGAGGGAACGTACTTTAATTTTTTCAGAGTAGCATTGCAACACAACGCACCAACTTTAATCAGAATCCTAAACGAAAATTAAGTATGAAAGCCGTAAAAAGAAACTTTTTAGTCGTAGAAGAGAACATTCGTTTGAACGAAATAAATAATTTTCAAGTAAGCAGGTATTTCAATCCAAGTCATTTCAATTTTGAGGATAAATTAAATCTTCATTTTGATTATTCAGAAGGTCTTGGTGCCGATTACATTCGCATACTAGCAGTATATATTGACACTTCAAAAAGTATGAAATCTTATGAAGGTATTGAGTTTACCGAAGAATTTAAGTTGCCTTTTCCTGAAGGAGGAATTACTAAAAAGGAGGAATTATCGGTTTCGTTGAAGTTAAAAGAAGATTCAAAATTGCTTTGGAAAATAGCAATTCAAATACGACCAAATGTTGAGACCTTAATTCATCTAACAATATCTTAAATAGTATGAAAACACAATTTAGACTCGGACAGGTTGTTCGTTTTAAAAATTACAAACGTTATCCCGATGAAAATGAAGCCTATTTTGTTGTGATCCAAGAGGAAGCAGCAAAACAAGAAATGGTGCTTTTTACGATCAATAGCAACCGAATTTACGTAACAGGAACCACCATTTATCCTGAATTTCCGCAGGAAGATTTGCTTAAAGTAGACTTGAGACCTAGTTATCTAATAAACGAAGAAATCACTATAAAAGAAACTCTTTTTAACGAAGTGGTCACCGGAAAAGCGGTTCAATATACTAGTGACTACCAGAACATTCATTTTACAAAAACGGGAACTACATTGGTTTCGGATGCCGTATTTGAATTTAAAGTTTCGGGGCAACACCTATTAATGGGGCCTTTGTTAATAGAGATGAATTATGAAGATAATGGACAATAAGAGTAGGAAAATTGTAAGAAAAGAAATGACTTTAAAGTTTTAAATTATTCAACATCAGAAGAACATAAATAATATGAAGGCAATAAAAAGAAAATTTTTTGACGGAGATGAAATCTTAAGATTCAACGCTTCAAATAATTTTGAAATTGAGCGATATTTCAGTGCTATCAAAATGAATTTCGAGGATAATACTCTCAATTTGTGGTTTGACCACACCTATGCAGTGATAGCTGACTCAATTATAGTCGAAGCAATTTATTTGGATAGCTCCAAGAAAATTGAGAAATATGAAACGGTTGAATTTATAGAAACCATTGTTATTCAACTCCCAAAAGAAGGTATTTTTAAACACAATGAGTTTTCAATTCCAATTTTACTTCAAGAAAATACAAAATACTTATGGAAAATCAATTTTAAAATTAAACCAAAAATTGTTTGTGATTTACACCTATCGCTATCTTAACAAAAAATAAAAATGACTGACAATAATAGTATGAAAAAAGCAAGAAAAATAGTTATGTATTATGGTTTAGGAATGGCATTTTCCTTTTGGATTATTGCGATAATTCACTTGAACAGCTTCCTGTTTGAACGCCATTATTTGTATGCCAATTGGAGTAACATTGTGAAGACTTCAATTATTTCTGGAGCGCCATTTGGGTTGGCCATTTGGGCTTTATTGGCGTATCGTTTTCCCAATAGGTCCATTGATTTAAAGTTTATTTTTACCTTAGTTAAACCCTATTTAATATATTATCTTCTTGGGATTGTATTGGCTTTGTTTCTCATTGAAGGAACCCAAATTTACATTCTCTTTTTTGATAACGAATATTGCTTGGCCACTTATTATAAGATTTTTGGATTTGCAGTATTGATGGGAATACCCTTTGCGATTGGGTTTTACAATCTTAAAATAACAAAATTATGAAGATAAAAAAGAAGCACACCCTAAATTTCATCGTTCACGCCATTAGCGTAATGGATTTGGTTTTGCT
>CAIJFC010000342.1 GCA_903819815.1 uncultured Bacteroidota bacterium | reverse complement strand
CGAAGCGCAATTCAACGCAATCCACAACGATGTTCACGTAATCATTGTATGCACATACAGAAACAACGCAATGCAGGAAGTGTATTTTGCAAAACGACCAAAAGTAAGTCTTGCCAGAGCTGGCCAATCTGCCCACAACCACTACCCCTCCAGAGCCTTTGACATAGCATTTGTTAAGGTCGGTAAACGTGAACTTGACTACTCGCCAAAGCATTTCAAAGAATTTTGGGAACTATTGCAATCGGTATCGAACAAGCTAACTTGGGGCGGTAACTTTAAGAACTTAAAAGATTTACCTCACGTAGAATTAACTAACTGGAAAATGACTATTGTATGACACGCAATACACGCTACACGAATGGCACAGAGGTTATAACCTTTGTAAAGATTGATTTTATCGTAATCGGTGGTCGAAAGATTGACCACGTATATTTTAGGCGCAAGGATAAAAATGATTTGATTATGCCTTTGGTCGAATGGAATTTAAAAGGTAAATTTGAATGGGAAATAACTAATTGATGAAAAAGAAATTATTAGTATCATTTAGCGGTGGAGAAACATCAGCATTTATGGCGCAATGGCTTTGGAAACATAAGCAAGATGAATATGAAATGCTTTTTGTATTTGCCAATACTGGACAAGAAAATGAGGAAACTTTGCAGTTTGTTGATAAATGCGAAAATGAATTTGGATTTAAAATAAATTGGATTGAATGCGATGTGAAAGATGGGAAAGGAAATGGTACAAGTTTTACGCTTACTGACTTTAAAAATGCTAAAAGAAATGGAGAGCCATTTGAACAAGTGATTAAAAAATATGGCATACCTAATCCTGCATTTTTGCATTGCACAAGGGAGTTAAAAATGAATCCTATTAAAGTATTTGCAAAAAGTATTTGGGGTAAAGAAAAGTATTATTTAGCAATTGGAATAAGGGTAGATGAGTTTGACAGAATGAATGATAAATTTAGGGAGTTAAGAATTATTTATCCGTTAATTTCAGAAATTCCAATGACTAAACCAAAGATTAATTTTTATTGGAAACAACAAAGTTTTAGATTAAATTTAAAAGGTTATCAAGGTAATTGTGTAACTTGCTACAAAAAGAGTGATAAAAAATTATTTCAAATAGCAAAAGAAAATCCAAGTGCATTTGATTTCTTTGATAAAATGGAGCAAGAATATGGCAATGGACAACAAATATTTAGGCAGAACCGAACAACTAAACAAATTTTAGAACAAGCAAAAGATTGGAATGGAAATGTAATTGATGACTCGCAAAATATTACAATACAAACTGATTTATTTAGTGAAAGTTGTGAGGCATTTACTAATGATTGCAGCGTTTAATACACAAACAATATGAAACTAAAACAAAAGTACCACGCACCCGACAACCGTCAGTTAAAGAAGATTGCAGACTATTTGATATACGTTTTGCTACCATTTATTCAAACATCGTTAGCACTTGCAGAAACGCAAGGATTAATCACTCTTAAACAAGCGTTTTGGGGCGGTTTGGCTGCGACATTTCTGCTTGTTAATACGAAGTTTTTAACTAAAT
>CAIJFC010000341.1 GCA_903819815.1 uncultured Bacteroidota bacterium | reverse complement strand
CCAAAACAATTCGAAATCTTCAAACGCAATTTCAAAATCAGATTTTATTTCTTGTAAAGTATAAATTTTAGTACTTGATACCTCAATTTTACTCAGCAATTCCATTAACCAATCTCCTTCTTCTCGATTTATTTGAACAGAAAACGTTTCTTTTTTATCGTGGAATGTCAATGCCATCATTTCCCAAGAACTTCCTTTTTTAGTTTTTGTAAAATAGAAAATAGAAGGGATTCCGCCAAGCCAAACCACCTTTGCGGTGGGCTTGATAGATAAATCAGTTTCTTCATTAAGAGCATTATAAATAAAGTCTTCTGGGATTTTTGTTTTGGGTATTTTAAACTCAAACCAATCTTGCAATGGATAGTCAAAACAAATTCCGTGCATAAAATTATAAAGAGATTTCTTTAACCCAAAACTAAATTGATTGTGGTCAATTCCTGTGGAATCAATGAAATTAATATCATTATTGGCAAATGTTCCAATGGCTTCAGTTTCTTTGACAACTCCAAATTTTTCGGGATACATTCCCACTGGACTATGGGCAGTCATAGCAAATTGATGCCAAAAACCCGATTGCAAAATCCCAATTTCAAATAATTGACGCACCATTTCCAAGCTATCAACCGTTTCTTGGATTGTTTGGGTTGGATAACCGTACATTAAATAGGCATGAACCATAACTCCCGCTTCGCTGAAATTTCGAGTCACTTTTGCGACTTGTTCAACTGTCACACCTTTATCAATCAATTCAAGTAATCTGTCCGAAGCCACTTCCAATCCGCCTGAAACCGCAATGCAACCTGACGCTTTCAATAATTGACACAGTTCTTTTGAAAAACTCTTCTCAAATCGAATATTTGTCCACCAGGTTACAGAAATTTTTCTGCGTAAGATTTCCAATGCCAAAGCACGCATTAATACTGGTGGCGCAGCTTCATCTACAAAGTGAAAACCGTTTTGCCCTGTTTGTGCAATTAATTCTTCTATTCTATCGCACAAAATAGTTGCTGCAACCGGTTCGTATAATTTAATATAATCCAATGAAATATCGCAGAAAGTACATTTTCCCCAATAGCAACCGTGCGCCATGGTGAGTTTGTTCCAGCGTCCGTCGCTCCACATTCGGTGCATTGGATTTACAATTTCAATAACAGAAATGTAGTTATCTAAAAGTAAATCAGAATAATCCGGGGTGCCAACATCTGCTTGTTTGTAATCTGATTTTGTGGAATTATTCTTGTAAACCACTTCGCCATTTTCTAAAAGAAACGTTCTTTTATATTCACTAATGGTTTTTAAATTCAAATTCTCAATTAGTAATTTCAATGGCAATTCGCCATCGTCAAGGGTAATATAATCGAAAAAATCAAAAACTCTTTTATCGGAAAGTGAACGCAATTCGGTATTTGGGAAACCACCGCCCATTGCAATTTTAATTGTCGGATAATGTTCATTTACCCATTGGGCACATCGAAAAGCCGAATATAAATTTCCTGGAAAAGGAACAGAGATAAGAAATAAAGAAGGTTTAATTGTTTCAATTTTAGATTTCAATATCGAAAGCAACAACTTATCAATATAAGTAGTTTCTTGATTTAATGCATCGTATAATTCATCAAAAGAATTGGCACTTCTGCCCAGACGTTCGGCATAACGACTGAAACCAAAATTTTCATCGATACATTCAACAATAAAATCAGAAATGTCTTCCAAGTACAAAGTGGCCAAATGCTTGGCTTTATCCTGAGTTCCCATCGTTCCAAATGCCCAATCCATTTCTTCTAATTGATTGAATCGAGACGCTTCTGGCAAGTAATCACCTTGACAAATTTGCAGTGCTAACGTTGGATTTTTTCCTTGTAAAAAAGAAATTACACTGTCAATCGTTTTTATATATTCGTCTTGTAAAGCAAGTATTCTTTCGGTGTTGGGTGTTGGGTTTTGGGTATTAGTCTTCGGGTGGTTAAACAAATTTATAAGTCCTTCTTTGGAAAATAATTCTAAAATCACTTCAATCCCCAAATCAGCTTGAACCGAAGGAACGTCAAGCGTATTCAAAAAACCTTTGATATACGCAGAGGCTGGATAAGGGGTGTTCAGTTGAGTGAACGGTGGTGTGATGATAAAAACGTTGGTTTCCAATTAATTTGTTTTTGTCAAAAATAACTAAAATAAAACGAACTGATTTTTATTTCTTAGTTTGAATTTGAATCCAATTTAATATTTCAGTCAATGCCAAAGGTGAAAATGTTTGTTCGATTTCTGAATATTCTTG
>CAIJFC010000340.1 GCA_903819815.1 uncultured Bacteroidota bacterium | reverse complement strand
GCTTATCCATCACAAAAAGTATTGCAATTGCACCAGCCCAAAAAAGGATTTCATATTTTGGGTCGAGCGGATAATGCGCAAGAAGTAGTTTCAAAAGCCAGAGTTGTTTTAGCACCCTTGCGATTTGGAGCTGGAATTAAGGGAAAATTATTGGAAGCCATGCAATATGGCACGCCAAGTGTAACCACTTCAATTGGGGCAGAATCTATGAATGGTGACTTATCTTGGAATGGTTTTATTACGGATGATCCAGCAGAATTTGCTACTAAAGCTATTTCATTATATAATAACAAAACCATTTGGAATTCAGCTCAAAATAATGGAATTACCATTATTGAAAAACGCTATTTAAAGTCGGATTTTGTAAACGAATTTAATGAGGCAGTTTGTAATTTGGAAGCCAATTTAAAACCACATCGATTAAAGAATTTTATAGGTTCCGTTTTACAACATCAATCGCTTCAAAGTAGTAAATACATGTCCAAGTGGATAGAAGAAAAGAATAAATAAAAAAGTCCCGAAATTATAACGGGACTTTTATATAAATAAGTATTGAAAAACTTACGCTAACATCGTAACTGGGTTTTCAATGTATTGTTTTAATGTTTGAAGAAATTGTGCTCCTGTAGCGCCGTCAATGGTGCGGTGATCGCAAGCTAAGGAAAGCATCATGGTATTTCCCACCACAATTTGTCCGTTTTTCACCACTGGTTTCTCTACAATTGCACCTACAGATAAAATCGCAGAATTGGGTTGGTTGATAATTGAATTAAATTCAGTGATACCAAACATTCCAAGATTAGAAATGGTAAATGTACTACCTTCCATTTCTGATGGTAATAATTTTTTGCTTTTTGCTCTTCCTGCAAGATCTCTAACATTTCCGCCAATTTGAGATAAACTCATCGCATCAGTAAAAGGCAATACAGGAACTACTAATCCGTCTTCAACTGCAACGGCCACCCCAATATTCACATGGTAATTGATAAGAATTGAATCTTCTCTCCACTGTGAATTTATTTTTGGATGTTTTTTCAATGCCATTGCGCTTGCTTTTATCACCATGTCGTTAAAGGACACTTTCGTATCTGGAACGCTATTGATAATTGCTCTTGATTTCATTGCTTCGTCCATTGTAACCTCAATTACAAGGTTGTAATGTGGTGCTGTAAATAAAGATTCTGCCAAACGTTTTGCAATAATTTTGCGCATTTGAGAGTTCTTGATTTCCTCGGTAAGTTTTTCTCCCGCTGCTGCAAATGGTTTAGCGGCTATAATTTCAACTTGTGGTTGGGCATTTTGAGAAGTAGCACTTGGTGCAAAATTCTCCACATCGCTTTTTATAATTCTTCCATTTTCACCAGAACCATTAACTTGTGAAAGGTTAATTCCTTTTTCTTCAGCTATTTTTCTTGCTAGTGGAGATATAAAAACTCTTTCGTTTGAAGAACTAGCCGTAGTTTGCTCTGAAGTAGTTACAGTTTCAGTAACAGCATCTCTAGTAACTTCAACTTGAGCAGTCGAACCTGATGCTTTAAAGTTTTCTGCAATTCCGGAAATATCCGTTCCTGACGGTCCAATTATTGCTAAAAGTGAGTCGCAAGGCGCAGTTCCGCCTTCAGGTATTCCAATGTATAACAAAGTACCGGCATTGAAAGATTCAAATTCCATGGTAGCTTTGTCCGTTTCAATTTCGGCCAAAATATCACCTTCAGCAACTTTATCGCCTACTTTTTTCAACCAGGTAGCCACAGTTCCGTCCGTCATCGTATCACTTAAACGAGGCATTGTAACTACTATAACACCTTTAGGTAAAGCTGTTGTTGTTGGTTGTTGGTTGTTGGTTGTTGGTTCTGAAATAGTTTCTTTTGCCTCAACAGCAACTCCCCCTTCGGGTGTTGGGGGGCTTATTAAATCAGAAATATCTTCTCCTTCTTTTCCAATAATTGCTAATAATGAATCGCAAGCTGCTGATTCTCCTTCTTTAATTCCAATATACAAAAGAGTACCAGAATTAAAAGATTCAAATTCCATTGTAGCTTTGTCAGTTTCAATTTCGGCAAGAATATCGCCTTCAGCAACTTTATCGCCCACTTTTTTAAGCCATGAAGCTACGGTACCTTCGGTCATCGTATCGCTCAATCGGGGCATGGTAATTACTTTTGCCATAATTATTTCAGTTTATGAGGGATAAATGGATAGTTTTCTTGTTCGTAAACAACATCATATAATTGTTGCACCTCTGGAAATGGAGACTCCTCAGCAAATGTTACACATTCTTCAACTAAGTCTTTTACTCTTTCGTCAATTGCTTCAATTTCTTCTGCTGTAGCATATTTTTGGTCCATAATTACATCTAAAACTTGTGTAATAGGATCAATTTTTCTGTATTCGTCTACTTCATCTTTGGTACGATATAATTGCGCATCCGACATAGAGTGACCTCTATAACGGTAGGTTTTCATTTCTAAAAATGTTGGTCCGTCACCACGTCGCGCTCTGTCAATTGCTTCATGCATTGCTTCAGCAACTTTCACAGGATTCATACCGTCCACTGGTCCGCAAGGCATTTCATAACCTAAACCAAGTTTCCAAATATCAGTATGATTTGCAGTTCTTTCAACAGAAGTCCCCATTGCGTAGCCATTATTTTCTACAATAAAAACTACTGGTAATTTCCACAACATTGCCATGTTAAAAGCTTCGTGAAGTGATCCTTGACGTGCAGCACCATCTCCAAAATAAGTCATAGTTACACCGCCAGTTTCAAAGTATTTATCAGCAAATGCCATTCCAGCTCCCACAGGGATTTGAGCTCCTACAATTCCATGACCTCCAAAGAAACCATGTTCTTTAGAAAAAATGTGCATAGAACCACCCATACCTTTAGAAGTACCAGTTACTTTTCCTAATAATTCAGCCATTACTCTTCTAGGATCAACTCCCATACCGATTGGCTGAACGTGATTTCTATAGGCAGTAATCATTTTGTCTTTTGACAAGTCCATTGCATGTAATGCACCGGCTAAAACTGCTTCTTGTCCATTGTATAAATGTAGGAAACCTCTTACTTTTTGTTGAATGTAAAGCGCTGCTAATTTATCTTCAAATTTTCTCCAAAGTAGCATGTCTTCGTACCACTTTAAATAAACTTCTTTTGTAACTTCTTTCATTTTAGTAGATTGTTTATTGGATCTGCATTTTAAATAACTATTTGAAAAATAGAAATTCATACAAATTTCAAGATGCAAAAATAATACATTACTTCTAAGAAGTAAAATATAATAGTATTTTTATTTAATTATTTACAATCAATACTAGTTATGCGATTTATTAGTCGTATTTTTTATTGATTTATTTGATAATAGCACTATTTTTTAATTTAATGCTATTTTTATGGGCAAAGGCCTTACAATAATTTTTTGTCAAACATTAGGGGTAATAAATTTTTCAATGAATCTGATTTATAAACGTTTCCAGATTCTCCCATAAAATAAATTTCAATGGGTTGGTCTTGTTTAATTTCATATTCAGAAATAGATTGGCGACAAGCGCCACATGGCGGAATAGGAGTGAGGGTTGGTTTTGTATCTGAGGTTGCTGAGATTGCCATTTTAATGATTTTGGCTTCAGGATAAAGTGCGCCCGCAGAAAAGATAGCTACTCTTTCGGCACAAAGCCCAGATGGATAAGCAGCATTTTCTTGGTTTGAACCCAAAACAATTTTATCATTATCTAAAACTATCGCAACACCTACCCGGAAATGGGAATAGGGAGCATACGCCTTTTTTCTTATATCTATTGCTTGATCCATCAATGAATAGATGTCATTTGGTAATTCAGAAACAGAATCAAATAGGGTAAATGTTGTTGTAATGCTGATTTCTTTCATGGTTTTTGAGGAAAAAAAATCCAAATTTCATTGAAATTTGGATTTTTTTTTATAATTAATGATTATTAATAATCGTCGTACTTATCTCCAAAATTAAATGTTAAGGAGAATCGTAAGGTATTTTCTAATGGGTTTTGAACTTTAGAAGTTGACATCAAATAGGAAACATCAATTTTTACTACATTGTATTTAAATCCAGCTCCTAAAGTAAAGTATTGTCTAGCTCCTTTAACAGGGCTTTCGTGAAAATAACCCAAACGCATGGCAAATGAATCTTGATATAAATATTCTGCTGCAGCTGAATAAGTGATTTCTTTTAACTCTTCTCCGAATCCTCCCGGGGCATCATTAAAGGAATTGAAAATTCCTGAAACCCACCCAATTTTCTTGTAATCGGCATTGGCATCTCTAATATCTTGCGTATTTGTAGCGCCATCTTGATTGTAATCATATAAATTAGAGCTATCAACTTGTGGTGTTGGAACCAATAATTTACTAAATTCTAAACTGGTTGTAATTTTGTTATAATCATCAAAAATGAAGTCAAAACTACCCCCTAATTTCATTTGTGAGGGTAAAAAATTAGCGTTAATATCAGAAACATTGGCGTCATAATTAATTTTAGGACCTAAGTTTTGAAAGTTAAAACCAATTCTGTATCTTCCATCAAAATCATTAAATGCCGTTTGCTCTGATTGGAAAAAACCTGCAACATCAAAAGCAAAAGAGGTAGCAGCTGTTCTGTCATTATTAGAATCAATTTTTAAACTGGAACTTATAAATCTTCCTGCCACCGACATGGAGAATTTGTCACTTAATTTTAGTGCATAAGAACCGTCTAATGAAAATTCATTTGGCTTTACAACATTTGCCGGATCATAAGCATTGTCTCTTAACTCAATTTCTCCCAAACTAAAATAACGTAGACTTACAGCAAAGGCACTTCTTTCATTATATCGGTTAAAATAATTGACTTGTCCAAGCGAAATATCGTTAACTAAAGCGGTAAGGTAAGGAGTATAACTTGTTGTAAATCCTTGTTTTTCGGTTGAAAAGGCATATTTTGCTGGATTCCATTGTTGAGAAAAAGCATCTGCCGAAGTGGCAACTCCTTGGTCTCCTAAACCTGCAGCTCTTGCATCGGCTGCAATTAATAAAAACGGAACTCCAGTGGTTATTACTCTTTCTTGGGCTTTTATGTTTGAAATTGCGGCAAAGCAAAACAATATTACGGCTATTCTCTTCATTCTTTTCATTCTTTTCAAAATTATATTAGACAAATATAGTACATTATTAAAGTATTACCAATTTTTCAATTTTTTCAGTTTTTTGATTGGTTAAAGTAGACTTTACGGTCAATTTATAAACATAAACCCCTTTTCCTATTTTATCACCAAAATCGTCTTTTCCATCCCAGGTGATCTCTCGCGAAAGAAATCCATCGGTATACACAACTTGATTTTTAGTCCAAACAATTTTCCCCGTAATTGTCATTACTTGAACCTGAACTTCCAAAGGCTCGTAGGGATGATTATGGGTAAACCAAAATTGAGTATAATTTACAAATGGATTGGGATAATTTAGTACATTTGTAAGTGTAATTGAGGCATCACTTACTACTACAAATTGAATTTCAGCACTAATAGGATTGTTGTAAACATCCCAAGCTTTAAATGTAATAGTATGAATTCCTGGCGCTAAATTTCTGAAGGGGTATCTTAACTTTCCCTTTTTGTAATTATCCAATTCCGTTTCATAATAATCATTAATAATGTAAGGAGCACTTTCATTTCCATCCAAAATCGCTACAATATCGTGTCCAATTCCACTTGCGGTATTAATTCCATTTTCATCTTCAAGATAAGCTAGAAAAAATGGTGATGCATTCGTAATTCCGCCATAAACAAATGTTTGGTCGTTCATGTATAATTTCACTGTTGGAGGAGTGGTATCGGCTGTTGCCAATGGGTTAATACCTCCAATTTTAATGGTGGTGTCTATCCCTGAATTGTCAATAAATTCTGAATTTTTTTTCGAATAAAAACTAATGCGTCCATTTCCAACTGGGATTTTAATATCTCTTGGAACTACAAATCCAAACTCAAACTGCCCATTTGTAACCAATGCATTTCCTCTAAAAATGGTTTCACCTAAGGTGTTGAAATTAATAGGTGGACTATTTCCATCATTATTGAAAGTAGCTTTTATTAAGTTTTTATCAAATATATTTATTGCTAATTCGCCATTATAGGTTGGCAAAAGGGTGTTATTTTCATCGGTGACTTCACCTGATAATTTTACATAAGCTAGCGATTGAAAATCTGGAATTGTTCCAGTAACTGGAATGTCATTTACCTTAGTCAATCGAATTTTAGGTTTTGGAATGGCCAGCATTAATGCGGGATCTCCAATGTAAAACACCACATTTGAAGACGAACTTGGATTGCTATTTTTAGTTAATCTCAATGCTTCTGCGATAGTAGTATATTGGTTAGAACCATATGAAAATAAATATTCTGATAGTTTGTCATTAAAATACTCCGCAGACCCTTGCCCGATTGATCGGGTAGTGGTAATCATTGAAATGGCACCTCCTTTTGGATTCCAATAAGTATATTCTCCTGCTGTTGGCCGGTACGGGTTATCAAATCTTGAAAAATCACAAGTAATGGTAATAAACAATGGGTATTTAAATTGATTACTTAAAGTTTGACCATCAGATTTTTCCCAAATCCGCTCTCCAGTTAAGCCGTCTTCACCACCATGACCTAAATAATTGAATACTAAAGCTCCTTTTTCGAAGGCATTAAAAATATCTTCACGAGCTTTTGGATAGCGATTTCCTCCGGAAGATGTTTCTTGCATATAGGAATCTAAAAGCACTTTTTTTACATTAATAAATGGTTTTTCCAATACAATTCTGTCGGCCAATTGATTTTGTTTAAATTGCAATGAGGCATCAGATGCTCGGTCAGAATCATCTGAAATTGCGACATAATTATTTCTCCAATTTCCGTAAGATTTCAAATCATTGTATTCAAAAACCTTATTGATCATTTCTTCGGCTTGAGCATTAGTACTAACTAACATTCTTCCAACGGCAATATCAATTCCGCCAAAATAATAGGCAATATTTCCTTCTGTGGGGTCCATATATCCAAAAAAGTCATCAGAGGTATAGGACGCTTCACCCCCGGAAGTGCTGTTTAGAGCATGATAAATGGGGACAATATTCGTATTGTTTGGAATTCTATTTTTATAGTCAAAAGAGGCGTCACCGAATAAATTGATATATTTAATTCTCTTCGTTGGATCGGAAGCGTTAAAATAGACATATTTAATAAAATTTCTTATCGCAGCAATGTCTTGTTTTCCGGACGAGAATTCTTCATATATAGATTCTAAAGTTACTGTTTTTACATTTAAATTGGAATAATTGGAATGAAAAGCGGCCAATTTATCTGCTTGATTTTTTAAAAATGCAGGAGTAATAATTAGGTAATCAAGATCTTGAAAAACCCCTTGATTATTTTTGAAAATGGTGCCTTTTAGATTTTGATTGGCCACTCTAGATGAATTTTCTTTTAATGGGCTATATAAATCGGCATAGTCAATTGCAATATAATTTCGTATTTCTCCAAGTGGCGCTTTAAAGCTAAAATTACTTTGGTTGGGATTGTCAATATTGGTAACATTATATATATCGGTAATATCCCAAACATTTGAAATCCCTGATGCTGAATTGAATTGATACGAAGCGATGCCCGAAAGGGTATTGGTGCCGTTGTATTGAAATCGAAATTGCTTGCCATAACCCGTCAAATTTCGTTTAGATTTAAGGATAATATTGTCTAAATAGGCATTTGAAGAAGGGACTCCATTGTTATTATAGGTAAGCTTAATCTTAATTGTATTTGAAGCAGGAATTGTTGTGCTTGCTGGCAAAGCGGCAATATTTAATTCGGTTCCAGATCCAGCGGTAATTGCAGATAAATTTATATTTCCAACTAATTGGCCATTAGCTTCCACTTTAAAAGTGGTAGCATTATAGGCATTTGAACCAACGGTAACGTTTAAGATGGGAGGCGTTGTGGTTACGGCGTTTGGAACATCGAAAATAAATTCTTGGATATCATTAATATTAAATGCTTCGCCAAACCATTGTCTACCCGCTCTTACAATATTTATCAAATCGACTTCATGAAATTGGTAGTCATCAAAAGTAGTAATATCTAATGTGGCCGCTGGAGTAGGCTGGGTATAATTTTGAATTCGTTTTCCTAAATCTCCAGTTACAGTCACATAATAATAGGATTTAGAGGCAAATAAATTACTGTTCGTTTGGCTTTCCTCGTTCCAATTATCTACCCCTTCTGCATAGAAAAGAAGGTAGTCACTATCATTAAAAACGCCGTCATTTTCACCTATAAATTGAATTGCATTTTCTGCTAAATCCTCAGGATAGAGGGTGCTATTTGATAAAGGTAGCATTCTACCGCCGTTACCGTAGATTTTTATTTTTCTAGGATCTACATTTACATTAAAACCCAAGTCACTCAAAAAACCCTTCGAAATTTTATAAACACCTGATTTTTCAACGTAAAATCGAAACCATTCACCAGTTGCTAAAACAGAATTAGAAATTTGTTGGGTACTTGAATTTATTGTTGAATTCCTTGAGGTACTATTATTTGAAAAAGAGTAAGAAAAGGAAACTATTTTTTGGAATACATCACCGTTTTTTATAATTGGTGAAAAACGTATAAAAGCATAAATTTTATCTCTTGAAATAGTTGATTTTAAAGAAGCATTTATTGAATTAGGAATATTATTTTTATTTAAATCACCAAGTTCAGAAGTTGAAATGTCTTCCAAAACAATATTTGTTAATATAAGTGAATTTTCATCAATTGATTCCGTTTGAGGCAAGTTCAAGGAATAAAAAATTGATTTTTTAAAACCATCAAAGTGGAAATTCTCTGATTTTATTTGTGGAATGTTATATTTATTAGAACCAAAAGAAAAAGGTGATTTTTCGGTCCAAACGAATGAAATATCTCCTTTTTGCTGAGAAAAAGTTGCAATTGAGAAAAATAAGAAAAATAAAAATTTAACTTTCATAAGTTTAAATAACGCTAAATTAGATTAAATAGTGTGTGGATTAAAATTAAATTTTGGTGCAATATATATAATATTTGTTTTATTTTTGCGTTGTGAGATTGTAATCAAATTTTTTTGATCCTATTATTTGAAATAAATTAAAACAAATGTGTTGCGGTTTAATAGTAAATTATTATATTCGCCTCGAAATTATTACCATCATTAAGTATGAAAACAAACAAAAATCTAATTATCAATGTTTTTCTAGGATTGGCTCTTCTATTAGGAACTGCTAGTTGTAGCAAGCAATCAAGTTCAAAAAGCGGTTCGTCTGCGACAGGATGGAAAGTAAACGATAAAAAAGGAGGGTTTCAATACAACAACAAGTACAAAAAGCAAGATGCTGCACCTGGATTGGTTATGGTTGAAGGCGGAACATTTACAATGGGTAAAGTTCAAGACGATGTAATGCATGATTGGAATAATAATGCAAACCAACAACACGTTGCCTCTTTTTATATGGATGAAACGGAGGTTACTAATTTAATGTACTTAGAATATTTAGATTGGACTAAAAGAGTTTTTCCTGCCGATGACGTAAAATATGAAAAAATATATTTAGGGATTTTACCTGACACCTTGGTTTGGAGAAATAGATTAGGATACAACGAAACTTATACCAACAACTATTTAAGACATCCAGCCTATGCTTCTTACCCTGTAGTAGGCGTAAATTGGGTTCAAGCAGTTGAATTTAGCAAATGGAGAACAGAAAGAGTGAATGAAAATACACTTGAAAAAGAAGGATATCTTAAAAAGGATGCTAAAATTTTAGATGTAACTGCTGACAAAACCTTCAATACTGAAACGTATTTAAATGCTCCAAGTCAGGCTTTTGGTGGTGACACCACGGTAGTATTTAAGGGTCGAAAAAATTCGAAAGCCAAACCTATCAAAGTTGCTGGTAGTAAAGACAAGCCAGCTACTTCAAAAAAACAAACAGGGGTTTATGCCCAAAGAACTTCAGGACTTTTGTTGCCTGAGTATAGACTTCCTACTGAAGCAGAATGGGAATATGCTGCTGCCTCAGATGTTGGTCAAAGAGAATATAATTCTTATAAAGGTCAAAAGAAATATCCATGGTCTGGAAGCTATACTAGATCAGGAAAAAGAAAAACAAAAGGGGATCAATTAGCCAATTTCAAACAAGGAAAAGGAGATTATGGTGGAATTGCAGGATGGTCTGATGATGGAGCTGATATTACAAATATTGTAAAATCATATCCTCCAAATGATTTTGGTCTTTATGATATGGCAGGTAACGTAGCGGAATGGGTTGCCGATGTATACCGACCAATGGTTGATGATGAAGTAAGTGATTTTAATTACTTTAGAGGTAATGAATTCGAAAAAAATAATTTAGTTAATGGTAAAGTAGATGTTTTAAAAGATATAAATAAAATTAAGTATGATACTTTATCTAATGGAAAATTAATAGCAAGAAGTCTTCCTGGTCAAATTGTTCAAGTTCCTGTTGATGCTAATGAAACGTATCTAAGACAAAATTTTGATAAAAGCTATGAAAAGAACTACAGAGACGGTGACAAGCAATCAACAAATGATTTTGGTAATAGTAATGTTGCTAGTGAAAACAACAGTAACGGAATGTACAATTCGCCAATACATAATGTTATCATAAATTCAGGAGTTACAGTTAAAAAAAAGGATGAAACCAATACAAGAACCACTTTAATAAATGATAAAGTTAGAGTTTATAAAGGAGGATCTTGGAGAGATAGAGCGTATTGGTTAGATCCGGCTCAAAGAAGATATTTCCCTCAAGATATGGCTACTGATTATATTGGATTCAGATGTGCGATGTCAAAAGTAGGTCCAAAAGCAGATAAAAAGAAAAGAGCAAGAAATTAATTTCACTCTATGATAATTCAATAAAAGCCCTTTTTAGGGCTTTTATTTTATAAAATTGTTTTTATGATAGATATTAAAAGCATTCACAACTATTTTTTAAAATGCAGCTCAGTAGCAATCGACACTAGAAAAATTGAACCTGGCTCTATGTTTATTGCTATAAAAGGCGATAATTTTGATGCCAATACCTTTGCGAAAGAAGCATTGGAAAAAGGGGCGGCTTATGTAGTTATTGACAATGCCGATTATTATATTGATGATCGAACAATCCTTGTTGAGAATAGTTTGGAGACTTTACAAGAATTGGCCAAAGCCCATAGAAAGTACCTGGATATTCCAATTATAGCTTTAACAGGCAGTAATGGTAAAACAACCACTAAAGAATTAATTCATGTTGTTTTGTCTCAGAAATACAATACCAAAGCAACATTTGGCAATCTAAATAATCATATAGGCGTACCTTTAACGCTGCTTTCATTTAATAATGATACTGAAATTGGTATTGTTGAAATGGGTGCAAATCATCAAAAAGAAATTGAATTTTTATGCGAAATAGCAAAACCTGATTATGGCTATATCACCAATTTCGGAAAAGCGCATTTAGAAGGTTTTGGCGGGGTAGAAGGAGTAATAAAAGGGAAATCGGAAATGTATACCTACTTAAGAAATCATAGCAAAACTGCTTTTATAAATTTAAATGACCCAATTCAAGTTGAAAAAACTAGCGGAATTAATTCCTTTACTTTCGGATTAAAGATTCAAAATGCGGATGTAATTATAGATTCAATTAATGCAAATCCATTTGTTGAGATTGAAACAAATAACACTAAAATTACTTCGCACTTAATCGGGTTGTACAATTCAAATAACATAAATGCAGCTATTTCTATTGGAATTAAATTTGGAGTTTTTATAGATGATATAAAAACCGCAATTGAAGGTTTTGTTCCTCAAAACAATCGTTCTCAAATGTTGACTGTTAATTCTAATGAAATAATATTAGATGCTTATAATGCCAATCCTTCAAGCATGGTTGTTGCACTTGAGAATTTTTTCCAATTGGAAAATAAAAATAAAATCGCCATTCTCGGAGACATGTTTGAGTTGGGAGAGGAAAGTCTAGCAGAACACAAATCAATAGTTGATTTGGTAGTAAAAAACAATTCAGGTATCACTTATTTTATAGGTAAAGACTTTTATTCAAATAAAATTCAAAATGAAAAATGCCATTTTTTCATGACCTTTGACGATTTTTCAGAACATTTTGTTAGTATAAATATTAAAAACAGTTTATTATTAATTAAAGGTTCTAGAGGTATGGCATTGGAACGAACTCTCCAAATACTTTCCTAAGAATAATTTAATTTTTATTTAATAAAAAATCATGTTTTAATCTTGGATATTTGAATTTTATTCCTAATTTACTGAGCTAAATAATTTGTGTTCGTGCACATTATTGATTAATTTTTTTAAGTGTTTTTTGAAATTAAATACGATTTCTCACAATTAATATTTTAAACATAATTTTACTTTTAGTTTATTTCATTAGAAAAGTAGCACAAGAGTTGTACTTTTTAGAATATAAATATGTTAATTGACTCCTTCTAAAGAACTTCATATAAAAACAAGACGTAAGTTTTTATATTTAAAATAAAAAAAAACCCTAGTGCACAATTGCTACAATAGGTCCCTCAATTTATTTACACTAGCTGCTTTATAGGGTAAAAGCGGAACTATCAAATGTTTTTAATAATAATTTTGAATGGCATTAGTATTAAAATTTGATATTATAACTTACCTCTTATTATTTTAATTTTTTCAAGAATATCGTATTTAATAGATTTGGTGAAGTAATAATTATAGGATTTACCATTTTTTAATTTAATTCGAAGGAAATAAACTCTGTTATTTATTAAATATAATGTCCAACAGAAAAGCAGCATCAAACTAATATAGAAACTAGTATAGAATCTAATCCAACATGCTAGCAAACCAAGGGCAAAAATCAGGAAACTTATAGTATCAATAAAATAAAAATCTTTATTTTTTTTAATCTTGATAAATATTTTTTCAATGTCATCAATATTATGGGTTTCTAATTTGCCCAATAAATTTAGTTTTAAAATAACTTCTGTTTTTTTAAAATTTAATGATTTAATACTTTTTTTGGTGAAAATCATAACTATTAGAGATCTTTAATTTTTTTGCAAAATTAAGGCGCAATTATTAATTGGAGGTATTAAAAAACTATCTGAAGTATTGATTAACGATATTATTTTTTATTCACAAAATCCAACACCTCCGTTACTGTTGCCATTTTAGAAAGTACTATCCCATTATTGTCTAACAAATAGATTGTTGGGGTTCCTATGACAGCATAGTTTTTAAAATTAATACCATTCATCCTTGAACATCGCAGTATTTATCGGTTCAAGGAAATGCGGAGGCTACTTTTAACTTGTTTTATTAATTTGTGAAATAGGTGCAAGAACCTATTAATCGTTCATTTAGCTGAAAAGAGGTTTGAGTTGCTCTATTCCAAAAATTGATACGGGATTGAGCACCATCCAACATCATTCCTGCGCCCTGTGCCATGGCTGTGGCGTTGTATCCAATCGAACCTGTAAAATTAGCCGCTATTGGTGTAAAAGGAAGTCCTCTAACATACCAACTTGCCGAGTTGCAATAAATATCAAAAATGATAATAACTTGTTTGCCAGTCTTATACCAAGTACAAATGCCAGTTCTGCCGTATTCAGTACCGTTATCTTGCAATGGTGTCCACGTTCCTGAACTCTGAATAGGCGCCGCACCCCTTACCCAATTACTAGAAACTGAACTTATTGAATTATCTACAAATGTGGGGTCGCTCGTGGCGTTTACTCCCGATGTTGGTGTAGTCCAACTTGCTGTAGTTCCATTACTTGTTAATACTTTTCCATTGGTGCCAATGCCAAGTCTTGTAGCACTATTTGCTCCATTACCAATAATCAAATCTCCTGTTGTAGTTACTGGAGACAAAGTATTGAAAGTGGCACTTGCTGTTGTTTGTCCTGTGCCACCATTTGCAATAGGCAATGTTCCTGTAACCCCTGTACTTAATGGCAATCCTGTTGCATAGGTAAGCGTTGCACTTGCAGGGGTACCCAATGCCCCCCCACCATTGATTAAAGTACTTACCCAATTGGAGCCATTGTAATAATCGTTGGTATTGGTAGTAGTATTATATACTTGTAATCCGGTTGTAGGACTAACAATAGCATCTCTTTGCACTGTTGTCATTCTTGGAGGTAGTAAACCTTTGGTGGTGCTGGTTACATCCAATTGTGCAGAGGGGGCAGGGCTGCTCGTGCCAATGCCTACTTGGGCATGGGTAGTAATTGTTAATAATAACAATACGAGAGTTAGCGATTTTTTCATGATATTCAAGTTTGATTTATACAAGTTTGATTTTTATAATTTATTGAATTTTACCCATATTAAAGTTTTGTGTATTCTATTATAACATGCCCTGAATTAGCTGTTGGGATACTAGTACCTAGTTCAATCGCTAAACCAGTGGCTACAACATTGATATTAGTCTGGTATGCCAACGAAAACCAATTTGTAGTAGGAAGAGGGACAATAGCACCCACGTATCGCAGCGAACCAAACATGCTTGTAATTGAAGATATGTAGTTACTGGTTAGTGTTGCATTTAACACTGTCCCAGTGGTAGCGTTTGTAAACTGAATTACCCTGCGATAAATTATTTTACCATCTACCCAAGTATTGCCAGTAGCTGTTTCAGCGGTACTGTAAACTGTTTTCTTAGCACCATTCACCCAATCTGCTGAAACTGCTTGGTTAGATACATTTGCAAAAGTTGGGTCTGTTGCTGCTGTAACCTGTGCACCCGAGCTTCCTGATATCCAAGCAGCACCATTGTAATAATCATTGGTATTGATAGTAGTATTATATACTTGTAAACCTGTAGCAGGACTAAAAATAGCATCTCTTTGCACTGTTGTCATTCTTGGAGGCAGAAACCCTTTCGTGGTGCTGGTTACATCCAATTGTGCAGAGGGGGCAGGGCTGCTCGTGCCGATGCCTATTTGGGCATGGGTAATTATTGTGAATAGTAACAATATAAACGGTAGCGATTTTTTCATGATATTCAAGTTTGATTTACACAATTTTATTATTTAGAATTTATTGAATTTTTACCCATGTTGCTTTTGTACGACCAACACCATCACTAGTAGCATAAATGTTAGCAGTTCCGCCAGGTTGATACCCACGCAAACTATAAGATGCTGCTCCTGTAGTTGTAACTATTACTCTTGTTTGTCCTGTGCTATTAAGCCCAATACCAACAGTAGCGGGTGTGGAATTAAAAAAAGTTTCGCTATTGGGAACAAGCGTATTGTTGTTGTCGTAAACGCAAAGACACCAATATACATCCTGCGTATAACTTGTAATTGCTGCTCGCATTTGAACGGTTACATCCCACGTACCAGCACTAGGTAATGTAAAATTTAAAACATTTACTGCCGTACTAGCATCAGCTAAAGGTGGAAGATTAACATTAGTGCCAGTATCCAATACCGCACTACCATATGTCGGCGTAGTAACACCTCGCACCCAATCTGCTGAAACTGCCTGATTAGAAGCATTTGTAAATGTTGGGTCTGTTGCTGCTGTAACCTGTGCACCTGCGCTTCCCGATATCCAAGCAGCACCATTGAAATAATCATTGGTATTGGTAGTAGTATTATAGATCTGTATGCCTGTAGCAGGACTAACAATGGCATCTCTTTGCACTGTTGTCATTCTTGGAGGCAGAAACCCTTTCGTGGTGCTGGTTACATCCAATGCAGCTGAGCTGTTGGGAGCTGTAGTGCCAATTCCTATTTGGGCAAAAGAAACTACACTAACTAATAGTAACAAAAATAATGGTAGATTTTTCATTGGTTTTTTGGTTTTTTGGTTGACTTAAATAGATTTTACACATAATTGTTTAATAGTTTAATTGTTGAATCGTTTTAATTGTTTTAATTGTTTAATTGTTGATTTGTTTTTATTGTTTAATAATGCTACACCTAAACCTTACCCTGTCCCTATATTAAAGGTACACCCGGACTAATTTCTGATTTGAAATCGTACAATTCAAAACTTCCAAAATTCAAATTCTGTAACGGCGTACCTGGTTTATAGAATTCCTTAAAAGATGGTTTGCGTTGCTGCAGGGTAGCCAGTACCTCACTGTTGGTACATTGGGGCTCCGACTGCTGCTGTGCATTTGCATGCACACTACAAAAAAGGAAGATACTATAAACCAGGTTCCGTAACCTACTTATTTTATTATCTTACATAAAGACGCATGATGCCATTTTGGGCTGAACCACCATCCGTAATTCCATTATTATTCCAAATGCTATAAGTGCTAGCCCTCATAATACCGTATGTAGTACTACCATTAGATGTTCCACCTTGTGATGTATGTAAAAATGTATGGTTTAAAGCGCCCAAAACGGGTGTATTGATTTGATAAAAGTTTGATCCATTTGTAGGATTTGTACCCGTTACATTGTAGCGAGTGACCGTTACTGGCCAATAGCTTGGTGTAGCTAAATTGGTATAGCCAGTAAAATTAGGAGCCCCTGTAAAATTAGAAAGGTAGTCTCTATAAGGTATTTTTACATGGAGACCCGTATTATTGGTTGTGTTCCAACCCTCCACTCTATAACTTGTATAAGGCAATATTGATCGTATGCTAAAGTCGGCTACTCCCCAAGTTCCAAAAGTTCCGGTGCTGGTACTTTCGTTTCCTATGGTATTGCTTCCAATATTTGGAAAAGTGGCTCTATCAAGTGGTGTAACAGCTGCTGCTGTGTGGTTGTACTGCCCTATCAATGTCCAGCCTCCGCCATCGGTAGTCATGTCGCAATAGGCCTGCATTGCGCTTAAGGTCTGCTGTTCGCCATCTGGATCTATCCAATAGGTACCACTTGCACTGGTAGGGAAGTTGGCCAATATGGCTTTACATGAAGCACTTGCTGTGGCTTCGCTAGCACCATTAAAACCACTTAACACTTGGATTTTCGCCGTTAAAGTACAGCTTTGTCCGCCAATAGTCAATGCAAAGTTGGCCTCTCCTGTAGCAGAAGGGGTACCTGTTAGGGTAAGTACTACACTACCTGCTCCAACTGCAAAATTACCTGCAGACAAACTTGCCGTTAAACCAGTAACTCCGGTTGATGCAAAAGTTTGAGCAGGGTATAAACCACCATTACCACCAGTATAAGGTACTGTGGCAGTCGTATAATAGTCATAATTATCACTGGCAGTTCTGTTGGTATAAGAAGAGGCAGCACAATTAAGTGCTGTAATGGTACTTGAAACTACTTGTGTTTTAGTACACGTTAAATTAGTTTTTGTCCAAACGCCAGTTAAGGTACCGGCAGCTGGAGGGGTACCCGTAATTGGGTACGTTACAATTACACTAGTTCCTCCGGTTAAAGTAATGGAGCCAGCGGTAAGAGCCGGAGCTCCTGTGGGTGTACCTACGGTTAAACCAGTTACACCACTCAATACTAGATCTGCAGCTGCAAACGAAATGGTGGTATTGGTAAACGAGGTATTGTTGGTAAGTTTCACACTAAAAGATGCGCCAGCAACTGCCAATGATGGTATATAACTACCTGCAAATCCATTGGTATTGCAATCATTTGCAACGGTGGTGGCATTGGCATTAGAGGTTGTAAGCGACGACCAGGCAGATCCTGAGTAGTAATAAAAACCTGCAGTCGAACAATCGGTGCAATACACCAACAGCCCTGATGCAGGTGTTGCAATGGCATTCATTTGCACATTGGTCATTCGGGGAGCTAAAAACCCTTTGTTGGTGCT
>CAIJFC010000339.1 GCA_903819815.1 uncultured Bacteroidota bacterium | reverse complement strand
GGCCGGTCTCCAACTCCAATTGGTTAAGACCAATTATATTTCTAACATATACATATGGGCTTAATAATGTTCTATCACCGTCTGCGGTGTTGTCCGTAATTATAAATTGGTCGCCAACATTAATTTCATTTTCTTCAATTAAAAATTGTCCAATATTAGATTTTGGGAAATAATGTTCTCCTTTTCCAATGTACAATTTCTTAATTTTTGGAGTTTTCGCAGCAATTGGTTTTTTTTCATTGGTTCCAAAAACAGTTTGGGTGTCGGAATTATTTTTAAAGGTTAAAACGTCAGATTTTCCTTTTTTGAAAATTTTATTTCCATTTTTTATTCCTCTACGAATGGCTTTTTGTTCGTCTTCAGGAAGGTGAATTGTCGACACGCATTCTGTTGAACAACACCCTTCCATATTGGATTTGCAAGAGTCACATTGTATAAACAATAAATGACACCCTTCGTTGGCACAATTCGTATGCACATCGCAAGGAGCGCCACATTGATGGCATTGCGAAACGATATCGTCAGTAATTCTTTCCCCTAATCGCTGATCAAAAACAAAGTTTTTACCAATGAATTTACTTTGTAAGCCTTCGGCTTTTACTTGTCGAGTGTATTCTATGATCCCGCCTTCTAACTGGTACACATTTTCAAAACCTTTATGTTTAAAATAGGCGCTGGCTTTTTCGCATCGAATGCCGCCAGTACAATACATCAACAGTTTTTTGTCTTGTTTATGTGCCGAAAGTTGGTCTTCAATAATGGGTAAACTTTCTCTAAAAGTGTCTACATCGGGTTTTATAGCATTGGTAAAATGTCCGATTTCCGATTCGTAATGATTTCTCATATCGACCACAATCGTGTTTGGGTCTTCAAGCAAATCGTTGAATTCTTTGGCTTTTAAGTGGATTCCGATATTGGTTACATCGAATGTTTGGTCAACTAATCCGTCGGCAACAATTTTGTCACGAACTTTTACGGTGAGTTTCAAAAATGAATGATCGTCTTGTTCTACAGCAATATTCAAACGGATTCCTTTCATGAAATCATAGACTTCTATGGAATCTTTAAAGGCATAAAAATTATCTGCGGGTAACGAAAGTTGGGCGTTGATGCCTTCATTGGCAACATAAATCCGACCTAAAACTTCGAGTTTGTTCCAAGCAATAAATAATTCGTTACGGAATTGTGTGGGATTTGAAATTTGCGCATAAGCGTAGAAAGACAAGGTGAGTCGTTGTTTTCCGGCATCATCAATCATAATGGCTCGCTCCTCTGCGCTTAATGTGTTGTACAGTTGCATGCTATAAACAGTTTAAGTTGAGAAAAATATTTATGTAAAATTACGAAAAAAGAGGCAAAGTAGCAAAGGATAAAAGTAGCAAAGGTGCAGAGGTAGAAAAATTGTGAGGCATAGTAAGAATATGATTTGAAATCGGATGCCTAGCCCAGAAGGAAGGAAAAATCCCGAGCTTTTTAGCGAGGATTTGGAATGACAGCTGGAAATTGCTCCTAAAAATGTACAATTGGCTTCTGAAAAAAAGAAAATTTTGAGTTTTAGCTATTTATTTTTCCAATTCAAAACTATCTTTTATAGCATTTTAAAAAAATTTATGCTTTTAATCATTTATATTTTGATAAAAAGCTCTCAGAATTGAAAATGCTTTCTTCTTATTTCCATCGTTTGATATCAAGCCTTTTCTGTTATATCCATCCTGAATT
>CAIJFC010000338.1 GCA_903819815.1 uncultured Bacteroidota bacterium | reverse complement strand
ATAAGTAAAAAAAAATCCGAAACTATAAGGCTTCAGATTTTCTAATGATTTTAACTAGTTTATTCTTTAAATTCACCCATCTTGCTGTATTTGTCCATTCTTTTGGCTACTAATTCAGTTGTTGATAAGTCTTTTAGTTCATTGTAACCTTTTAATATGTATTTTTCCACTGTTTTAAAGGTAGTTTCACGATCATAATGAGCTCCTCCAAGAGGTTCAGGGATAATATCATCTACTAGATTTTGTTTTTTCATATCGGCAGATGTCAGTTTTAATGCATCGGCTGCTTGTTCTTTATATTCCCAGCTTTTCCAAAGAATAGAAGAGCAAGATTCGGGAGAAATTACAGAGTACCAAGTATTTTCCAACATGTATACTTTATCACCAACACCAATTCCTAATGCACCACCAGAAGCTCCTTCACCAACAATTACTGCAATAATAGGCACTTTCAAACGAATCATTTCGAAAATATTTCTCGCAATTGCTTCTCCCTGGCCACGTTCTTCTGCTTCTAAACCTGGATAAGCTCCAGGTGTATCAATTAAAGTCACCACAGGAATTCCAAATTTTTCGGCCATTTTCATTAAACGCAAAGCTTTTCTGTATCCTTCAGGATTTGCCATACCGAAGTTACGGTATTGACGTGTTTTAGTATTGTATCCTTTTTGTTGACCTACAATCATGAATGATTGGCCACCTATTTTCCCTAATCCACCGATCATGGCTTTATCGTCTTTGAAATTTCTATCGCCAAACATTTCAAGGAAAGTATCTCCGCACAAAGCGTTAACATGATCCATTGTATAAGGACGATTTGGGTGACGAGACAATTGAACGCGTTGCCAAGCAGTTAGGTTTTTATATATATCTCGTTTGGTATCTTCTAATTTTTTTGCAATTTGCTTACAAGTTCCAGAAACATCAACGTCTGATTCTTGACCGATGATTTCACATTTATCTAGTTGTTCTTCTAGCTCTTTTATAGGAAGCTCAAAATCTAAATATTCCATAGGGTATGTGCTTTTATATTTTGTTTGAAGCGCAAAGATAAAATTTAATATCTTGAATGAAAGTAATTTTTTTTAAAATTATTGAAAATCAATTCATATTAAATTTAATAAAAATGATTTTCGTAACATTTAGATTCTATTTATTTAATACTAACATAATCATTACTTTACTTTAGAAATTTCAATAGTTATAATTTTGTATTAAAATAAGTTAATCGTATTTGTATCGTTTTTTTTATAACATTTTTCCCTTGATTTTTTTTAATAATGCGAAAATTATTTTTTGATATAAAATATTATTTTATCGTTTGTTTACTTTTTATAGGTTTAGTACTTTTTGGTGTATTCACTTATGGAAAAATATCGTTGCATTTAATTGTTAATCAATATAATTCCCCTTTTCAAGATATTTTCTTCAAATATTTTACAAACATTGGAGATGGATTATTTGCAGTATTTATTTTGTTGGGATTATTATTTGTAGTCAATTTTAGAACGTTTTTTATTGCTTTATCAACGTTTTTATTATCGGGAATTGTTTGCCAATTAATGAAAAAAATCATTTTCTCGGATCAATTAAGACCATCAAAATATTTTAGTACAGATCAACTTCATTATGTTGAAGGAGTAGTTTTACATTCTTCCAATTCTTTTCCTTCAGGACATGCAACAACTGCGTTTGCCATTTTTTTATTTCTAGCTTATATTTTTAAAAACAAACATTATCAAATAATTTTTGCAGTTATTGCCTGTTTAACTGCTTATTCAAGAGTTTATTTGTCGCAACACTTTTTTGCTGATGTTGCTGCTGGTGGGGTGATTGGGATAGGTTCTTTTTTGATTTCTTATTCAATTTTTATTACAATAAGAATTAAATGGTTCGATAAAAAATTTAAATCGCTGTTTAAAAATAAATCAAAAAATAAAAAGGTATCTGTAGCTTAATTTTCATTTGCCTGATTTCTTACATAGAAAACAAACCCACCTTTTTCATATAATAATTTAATGTTCTTTAGTTGAAGTACTTTTTCCTTATCGTACATTTTACTAACAATATAAACGGGTTTATCAATGGCTCCATTTAATAACCACTCTTCATCTAGCGCTTTTAAATTTTGAGGTTTTTGTTTATTTGTATAGTAAAATTTCGCATAACTTCTAAAGCCATAAGTAGTTACATATTCATTTGAGGCATTATGATCTTGAAAAAACGCAATCATGCTGCCTTGGGAATGTTGCTCAATTTTAGGAACTATAAATAGCATTAATAGGTT